>NZ_BCVG01000150.1 GCF_001591625.1 Metabacillus fastidiosus NBRC 101226 | reverse complement strand
GTCTAACAATTGGAGTGCAGTTCAGATTAAAGATCCTTTTAGTTGTTTATTGAATTAAAGCCCCCATTAATTAAAGGAAATTATATCTAATATCCTCTAACAGATTGAATAATGCCACTACCTGCTTTTATTTCTGCACTAATAGTTCCTGTTATATTAACAATAAAAATATCTGCTTCATCCTTTTTTATGTTAATATCTCCTCTATACGTATTTTTACTTGATTTTATGTTCACTTCTTGAATATCAAAGAAGTCAATTTCAATATAAGTAGTTGTATAACCTCTTTCAAGCCATTTTTTTGGTGGTTCATCGGCGAAAAAAGGTAAATCAAAACCAACTGTTATTCTATCGCCCTCACGAGATATTTCAATCTTTTCAATTCGTAAGTTTTTCAAAGAGGGTACATTCGTATATATCATTGAGATGAACTTATTATTAGTAAAATGTTCATACCACATAATCTTGCCCCCAAATATTTACTTGAAATACATATTTATTTTCTCTATTTTACCATTCTTTGTTTAACTAATCTGCCTCGTCAGTTAAAGAAGACTTTAAAGTATCCAAATAAGTACTTTTATCAATCTAGTTAACATAATTGACATTTTACACAGCACAAAATTAGACCTCATTATTCTTGATTTCAATAAATTTATTAAAATAGATTAAAGGATTAATAAAACTTAGAGCTAAAATTGCAAAAAACATATAAAAACTGACAGAATCTCCTCCTAAGTTAGTCTCATCAGCAATAATTCCAATATCATATAAAAGCTGGCCAGATACCAATATAGAAATGAATGATAGAATAATAACAGTAAGCCCATTAATTATATTCTTTTTTGTTGAGATTAATATTAAAAACAAAAGAATTGAAATGGCTAGAAATGTAATAAAAACTGGTCTCAATAAAGCAAATACTCCTAATGTCTCAAATGCTTCGTATGTATACATATATCTCTCCTTATTTACTATCCAAAGTCTAATTTTGTTATTTTTAATAACTAAACATAATTTACCATAAAAGTGATTAAAAATCCTGTTAAATTGATTTATAAGTACCTTAGTTAACATAATCGATATTGTATACAGTTAAAAGTGGAATAAATCCATGCTAATCTTGTCCATGTTCCGAGATTTCACGCCTAGGAAATAACAAATATTTAGAACACTGTATCAATCTTAATTAAACCCCATACATCCATAATTGACTTTCCGTCTAGTTTCACTTTTTGAAGTAAATCTTCCACATTTTCTCCTATAATTTCACTTGTGCAATCATAGAATTTCCAAAACATAAATTTTCCTGTTCCACAGCCAATATAATAATGTTCATTATTATAAATAAACTCAATTTCCCGTCCTCTAGTCAGGTCTTCAATCAATTCTTCGTAGTTATAATCCACAAGTTTCTTCCCCTTTTATATAGAAATTTCACTAATAATCCAACCTTTAATAAATTCTTCTAAAGAAGAAGCAATCCATCTCCGGCTATCGTCTTCATGATCCCATACATATATATCCTCTTTTTGAATATGGCCATTTAAAATCGCATAACCGAATAAATCACCGTTTCCAGCCGAAGCAAAAAACAATAAATGATCAAAAGGCATGAATATATCTTTATATTCCTCGTCATTTCTATAAAACAAGTTTTCTTCTATCATTTGTTCAGCTGACCAAATCAAGGGATAATCATAAATATCAAAAACTCCATTTGTTTCATCGAATAGCTTTATTAATTTCTCTGGTAATTCTACATTTAGCTCTTCTTTAATTTGAGTGATTTCTGATTCAGCTGCTGGATCTCTAAAATTATATTCTTTAGAGATTGAATGGATATAATTTTTCCACATCATATAATTTGAACTCCTTTACTAATTATGAATCTCTTGCTAATCAAATTTTACATCATTAATTGAGCAAAATTAGACTAAATATAAGGTTTATATAAAACTAGCTAACATAAGTGACATTCCTTATTGTTGAATTCGGCATATTTTGCTCAAATTTAGTGATTTTTCGTTTAGAAAGCAATAAAAAAAATCGAGCCAGAAACAAAAAGCTCGATCTCCTATTTCTTTTCTTATTCATTCCTTCATAGCCTCTACAAATCTTTTCGTAATAATTTGTGGTCTCGTAATTGCACCGCCGACAACTACAGCATGGACATTAAGATCGAGTACAGACTTGGCAATCTCCGGCGTAGAGACATTTCCTTCTGCTATCACCTTTGCATGTTTTACTTCATTTACGATTTGCTTAATAACGTCATAATTATGATCATCTATTTTTAAACCATTTGTTTCTTCCGTATATCCGTATAGAGTCGGGGCAACAATATCAAATCCCAGTTCATCGGCAGCAATAGCTTCTTCCACTGAAGAAACATCTGCCATGAGCAAAAGATTCGGATATTTTGATTTTACCTCATTATAAAATGCTTCTAAATCACTGCCATCCGGGCGTTTTCGGTTCGTTGCATCTGTGGCGATAATTTCTGCACCCGTTTCTGCCAACGCATCAATTTCTTTCATCGTTGGTGTAATAAAGACAGGATTGTTCCCGTATACCTGCTTTATTATCCCTATTACCGGCAGATCGACTTGTTTTTTAATTTCCATAATATCCGTAACAGAGTTGGCCCTGATGCCGACCGCTCCCCCCTCTTTTGCCGCTAATGCCATCCGTCCCATAATAAACGAGCTGTGCAGCGGCTCACCATCTAATGCCTGGCAGGAAACGATTAATCCTTTTTTTATTTGTTCTAGTATTTGATGCATGCAGACACATCCTTATATTGATCATTGATCTAAATATTCTTCCACTTCATTTTTTACAATCGTAACTTGTGGTCCGTATATAATTTGTACGCCCGTTCCTTTTTTTACAATTCCTTTTGAACCGGTCTGTTTAATTGTGTCATCGTTTACTAATGATTCGTCCTTAACCGTCACACGAAGACGGGTTGCACAGCAGTCAACAACATCAATATTATCGGCTCCGCCTAGTCCATGGACAATTGTTTTAGCACGTTCTGTAGCTGAAACCTGCTGTTCTGAAACTTGCTGTTTTTCATCCTCACGTCCGATAACTTTATAATTATTTTTCTTAATTAAAAATCTAAATGTGAAATAGTATAAGAAGAACCATGGAATTCCTATTAATAACACATATGGCCAGTTCGTTTTGCTAACACCTTGAAGAATTCCGAATAAAATGAAATCAATGAATCCTCCTGAGAAAGTTTGTCCGACTGTAATATTAAAAATATCTGCCATCATAAAAGCAAAACCGTCAAAGATAGCGTGCACGACATAAAGAAGCGGCGCAACGAATAGGAAACTGAATTCAAGAGGTTCTGTAATTCCTGTTAAAAAAGAAGTTAAAGCTGCTGAAAGAAGAATTCCGGCAACAACTTTTTTATTTTCCTTTTTAGCACAATGATAAATTGCCAGTGCTGCGCCTGGTAAACCGAACATCATTGTAATAAAGCGTCCAGACATAAATCTCGACACACCCTCATAATATTGTGTTGTGGAAGGGTCACCTAATTGTGCGAAGAAAATATTTTGTGTACCGCTAATCAATCTTCCTCCAATTTCCATCGTACCGCCGAGAGCTGTCTGCCAGAATGGAAGATAAAAAATGTGGTGCAAGCCAAGCGGTCCAAGCATACGTAAAATAAATCCGTAGAAAAGAGTTCCTATTGCTCCAGTATTCGTTACAATTGTCCCGAGTTGATTAATAAGAAGCTGGAAATAAGGCCAAATGATAAAAAGAGCGGCTCCTACAAAAATAGAAGTAAAAGAAACGATAATAGGAATAAATCGAGAACCCCCGAAAAAACCCAACACTTGAGGCAGCTCAATTTTATTGTATTTATTATGTAAAAGAGCTGCGACAATTCCGATAATAATACCGCCAAATACTCCGGTCTCTAAAGTTTGAATCCCGACAGCCATCCCTTGCCCTTCTCCTGCTAAATTATCCTTAGCAAGCTCTCCAGTTAAAGAAAGCAAGGCATTTATCGCGCTATTCATAACAAAATAACCTATCATTGCAGCGAGTCCAGCAGTTCCTTTATCTGAACGGGCTAAACCAATAGCCACACCAACTGCAAAGATAATCGGCAAGTTTCCGAATACAATACTTCCTGCAGCACTCATAATTGTAAAAATAGCCTGAAGCCATCCGATATCTAAAAATGGATAAGCTGCCACTGTATTAGGATTAGATAATGCCCCTCCTATTCCTAATAACAAACCGGCTGCAGGTAAAACAGCGATAGGAAGCATAAACGATTTACCAAATTGCTGCGCTTTTTCAAAAGCCTTCTTCATGGATGAAAACCTCCTGCTGATTGTCTATAGATGCTATTCAAACGATATAATATTGTTTTCCCCCTGCTTCACCTTGCCTAATTTTTTTATATCGATCTGTGTGGAATCTGTAAATACAATCGGGACAACGGACGAAGCAGCTTTTTCTTTAATAAAATCTAAATCGAATGTCAAAATTTCCTGTCCCTTTTTGACCTCGTCTCCATCTTTAACGAGTGCAGTGAAGCCCTCTCCTTTTAAATTGACGGTTTCTAAACCAACATGGATTAGAAATTCATGCCCTTGTTTTGACTGGATTCCTATTGCATGCTTTGTCGGAAAAACATTGACGATTTTACCATCTACCGGAGCAATAACCGATCCGGCCTCAGGAATAATAGCAAAACCGTCTCCCATCATTTTTTCTGCAAATACAGGGTCATTTACTTCGGTAATTTGAATAATTTCCCCTTCAATCGGCATAAGGAAATCCTGACCATTTTGAACAACAGTTTGTTCTTCTTTCTTTTCTTCTTTATTATTTCGCTTAAATAAACCAAACATAACATCATCTTCCCTTCTAAATAATCTAACTGCTCATTATTGATAATATTCTTTGGAAATAGGTACAATGAAATTAACTTGTATAGATATTTTACCTTTTTATATACTAAGAAAACATCAATCGAAAGGGATTGAGCGGATTGAAATTATTACCTATTATGCTAAAAGGAATGCAAATATATGCGGAAGGTGAAAAAATTAAGTCAGGTTATATCCAATTAAAAGATAAGAAAATAATATCATATGGACCGATAGAAGAATGTAGAAATGAAAAAGAATATCAAGTAATTGAAATTCCCTCCACATTTAAAGCAGTTCCAGGTTTCGTTGATATGCATATTCATGGAGTGAATGGTGCAGATGTGATGGATGCGACAACCGAGGCGTTGCAAACGATGGCATCAGCACTTCCGAAAGAAGGAACAACGAGTTTTTTAGCAACAACTATTACACAAAGCAGTGAAGCAATTGAAAAAGCAATTTTAAATATTGGAAGCTATATGGATAAAAATCAGGAACCCGGAGCCGCGGAAATTCTCGGCATCCATTTGGAGGGTCCATTTGTAAATAAAGAAAAAGCAGGAGCACAGCCGGTCCATTTTATCGTTGATCCGAATCTAGAAACTTTTAAAAGATGGAATAAACTATCAAACGATTCTATTAAAGAAGTAACATTGGCACCTGAACAGCCTGGTGGATTAGAGCTCGTAAAACATTTAAAAGAAAACGGAATTATCGCTTCTATCGGTCATTCTGATGCGACATACGAACAGGTCGTTGATACGATTAAAGCTGGAGCAAGCCAAGTAACCCATCTTTTTAATCAAATGCGAGGCTTGCATCACCGTGAACCTGGTGTAGTGGGTGCGGCATTTCTTCATGATGAATTAAAAGCAGAAATTATTGCCGATGGTATTCATATCCATCCTGAAATGGTAAAACTCGCTTATAACCAAAAACAAAAAGAAGGATTAATTTTAATAACGGATGCAATGCGTGCAAAATGTTTAAAAAATGGGATTTACGATCTCGGGGGCCAGCCTGTGACGGTAGAAAACGGAAAAGCACTATTAAAAGACGGGACCCTTGCCGGAAGTATTTTAAAATTTGGACATGCTTTGAAAAATATGATCCATTTCACCGGATGTTCATTGGAAGATGTGATTGAAATGGCTTCCGTGAACCCTGCAAAACAATTGAATATTACAGACCGTAAAGGAAGCATTGCCAAAGGAAAAGACGCAGATCTCGTCATCCTGGATGAACATTTAGAAGTGGCGATGACTTTTTGCCGAGGGAAACTTTCTTATCAAAAAGGAGAAAAAGCAGAATGAATATAGTGAAAGTAAAAGATTATGATGAAATGAGCAAAAAAGCTGCTGCATTTATAATTGAAAAAATACACCGTAACCCAAATTTAAACCTTGGACTCGCAACTGGTGGAACGCCGGTCGGATTGTATAATTATTTAGTAAAAGATCATCAAAAAAATGGAACTTCATATAAACATGTTACTTCTTTTAACTTGGACGAATACATCGGACTTTCAAGTGAAAATCCGAACAGCTACCGCTATTTCATGGATAAACATTTATTCAATCAGATTGATATTCCAAAATCTCATACACATGTCCCGCTTGGCGATACAGATGATCCTAAGCAGCAATGTCAAGAGTATGAAAATCTGCTAACAGAACATGGAGGTGTAGATCTTCAAATATTAGGAATAGGAAGCAATGGCCATATCGGTTTTAATGAACCTGGAACATCCTTTCAATCTACAACCCATATTATTGAGCTGACTCCATCAACACGGGAAGCAAATGCCAGATTTTTTGATGATCCGAATGAAGTACCAACCCATGCTATTACAATGGGAATCGCAAGTATTATGAGAAGTAAAGAAATTTTATTGCTTATTTCGGGAAAAAGCAAAAAAGAAGCTTTAACTCAATTATTACAAGGAGAACTAAGTGAAAACTTCCCAGCATCAGTATTACAAGCCCATCCTTCTGTTACAGTTATTGCCGATGACGAGGCTTTAGGAAAATCTTAAAATAGGTAGATCTATTTGAATATATCTTCTTAGGAAAAAATTTTTCAAGCAGTTAGCAAATACCACCTCGGGGTACCACAGTACATGAGCCGATGAAATTCAGGTAAACTTGATTCGAATTGAATATAAATTGGGGCATCAAGAAGGTAAGGATGGTAAGAGTAAAATTTCCGGTCACCATATATAATTGCTGTTAAAGCGAGCGGAAGCTCCTTTTGAAAAATAGTGAAACGTATTTTAGATAATTGTTCGTTAAATTCTCCACCGGTTACATATACTTTTCCCATTAATAAATATTGTCCTTGCCGAAACATCCAGTTTGCTAAAACTTCATCCCTGTTTTTCTTATTAATTGTATTTAAATCATATTTGCTTCCAATATTTAAGAATAAATCCCCTGTTTTATCTGAATGTGTAAGTGTATATTTTCTTCCTGCGACCGGCTCATACGATGTAGTAGGCGGCATATAATTCACATGCAGCTTCGATGGATTAAACTGACTCAAAAGAAACAACTCCTCCCTAAATAAATTTATTTCTATTTTATGAGATGTTTTTATAGATGGTGAGATGGCATTACTTTTATGATAAGGTTCTTAACGGGCAGTGGATCTCCC
>NZ_BCVG01000149.1 GCF_001591625.1 Metabacillus fastidiosus NBRC 101226 | reverse complement strand
CGACAGGGCCTTTCAGCTTTTAAGACTTATTAGGGACTTATTGAACAGTCCCATTTCATTTTCTAAGCATATCGTTCTATCTCAGTACTTTCAATAACTTCTTTATATTCATCCAGCAGCCCATTAAAAATAGAATCCCATGTCTGAGTTAATGCATATTTATATGCCTGGTTAGACATTTGCAGTTGTAGTGTAGGATTTGTAAGTAACGTAATAATAGCATTCGAAAACTGGTCAATATTTTTCGGTTCGCATAAGTAACCAGTGCGCCCTTGCTGGATAATATTTTTAACACCTCCTGAATTGGCACCAATTACAGGTGTCCCTGTTGCATGAGCTTCTAAAACAACGTTTCCAAAAGTTTCAGTAGGTGATGGGAAAACAAATAAATCTGAACTTGCATATACTTTTGCAAGATCTTCTCCTGTTAAGTAACCGGCAAATGTCATATTTGCTGGTGCCTGATTCATCATTTCTTCCTTTGAAGGACCGTCTCCAACGATTAGCCAGTGAACATTTTTACGAATTGCTTCCGGCAGCTTATGTGATAGCTGAAGTAATGTATCAATATCTTTTTCCGGAGCAAGTCTGCCAACATATGATAATAAGAATTTCTCTTTTATATTGTATTTTTGAGCTACGTCATCTGTTGAATAATGTGGATGAAATATATTGCAATCAACACCGCGTCCCCAAATATAAAGATTTTTAAATTTTTGTTTTCGGAGCTGTTCTAATGTTTCTTGTGAAGGAACAAAGATTTTTTCGAAAGAGCGATGAAACCAATGCATATATTTCCATAAAATTTTCGAAAAAATTTGCAAGTCATAATAACTTAAGTATTGATCAAAATCTGTATGATAAGAACCAACTAGTGGAATATTTAATTTTTTAGCATAATGAATACCACATAAACCTATATTAAAAGGAGTTGCAACATGAATGAGATCAGGCTTAAAATGCTGCAATTTAGCCTTTACCTGGATCATGTTCGGCAAAGCTAACCGGCATTCCGGATATAGAAAAAAAGGCATGCTCGTAAATCGGTGAATATGGCTGGAAAACAGGCTTTCCTTCGTACTTTCAGGTGCAAAGACGATAAATTCATGACCGTTTGATTCAAGATAATCAGTAAATCTTTTTAATGTACGGGCAACTCCATTAACATCAGGTGCAAAAGTATCTGTAAAAATAGCAATTTTCATTCGTATCCCCCCAAATACTTGAAAAGCTAAATATACTTAGAATAGGAAAGCATTTGGAAAATAATTGCCGATTGAAAGCATGGCAATGGTTCCTGATGATGTACCTAAGAAACAGCCGGCTAATACATCTGAAGGATAGTGCAAGCCTAAATACATTCTTGAAATACCGACACTTGCACCAATTGGCAGTAAAATAACAGCTAAGGCGGGCATTAAAATAATAAAAGGGATAATGATTGCAAAAATAGCTGTCGTATGTCCAGAAGGAAAGGAATGATCCTCCAATGGATTTTGTGGAACTTTTGTTTCAGAAAGCATAATATAAGGTCGTTTACGAGGATATAATTTTTTAACTATTGCTACCGGAATATGGCTAATCAAAAGTGAAACAGCGGCGGCAATGGCTGTAAGCCGAATAGAGTTATTTGTTAGAAAAATTAAAAATAGTATGGCTGATATAGTTGCAGTTGCTCCACCTATATGCGTAATATTACGAAAATAAAAATTAAGAAATTTTCTATCAAAATGCTGATTCACTCTTCGGAATAATTTGCATTCAAACTCATAAAAATTTGTTAGTAATTTCGTCATCATAGCTGGAACTCTCCTTTTTCATCCCCTTTAGTATTATTTTAGTTTAGAAATATTTAGTTAATAATAAGAATATGTAAAAGTTTTTTATGTAATTTTAATGAATTATTAATTTTTTATGAAAAGGAGAAAAAAGCTCAAGAAACGACAACTCATTTGAAGAATGAGAGATGCCGTTTTTGAGCTGATATTTATGTTTGATTTTGCAGATTAGTGGAAATTAAAAAAGACAGCGTATTAAGTATTATGAGGGTGAAAACATGTAGTTAAAAGTTAATCTGTTTTCTTCAATAATTTATAATATTGACCTTTCTCTACATATTCTTTTCGAATTCTAGCCATATCTTTTATATCATCATCATTTAATTCACGAATAACTTTTGCAGGTCTTCCAAATGCTAAACTGTTAGGCGGGATTTTTTTACCTTGAGGAACTAAACTTCCCGCACCGATAAAGGCACCTTCACCAATTTCTGCACCGTCAAGGATAATGGAGCCCATTCCAATTAAAGCATTTTTGTGGATGATTGAACTGTGTAAAATAACACTATGACCGACTGTTACATCATCTTCAATAATAAGTGGGCTATTTGGACTTTGATGGAGACAGCATAAGTCTTGGATATTAACACGATTTCCGATTATTGTCGGAGCGACATCTCCGCGAATAACAGTTTGAAACCAAATGCTCGTATCGTCACCTATCGTAACATCACCTGTAATTGTTACATAGTCAGCGATATAAGCAGTAGTTGAGATAGTTGGAAACTTGCCTTTATAAGGATAGATCATGTTCGACATTCCTTTCTAATTTAGATAAAATGAAAATTTAAACATCGGATAGTTTGTACATTTAGTATGATAGTTTGTTGTACTAAAATTTGTTTTATAAGCGGTTCATGCTTGATATAAAGATAGTTAGAAATAGAAATTTACTGCCTGTTAATCGTAATAGAATTAATATTATTTTAGTACAGTATGTCATTAGTGTCGAACTTGAAAGGAGTAAAGCAGCTATGTGGAAATGGGAAGCAGATAATCCTAAAGGAGTTATTATCATTGTTCATGGTGCGGCGGAACATCATGGGCGTTATAAATGGTTAACAGAGATGTGGAGATCATCAGGTTATCATGTCATTATAGGAGATCTTCCAGGTCAGGGGACAACATCAAGAATACGGGGCCATATTAGCTCGTTTGATGAGTATATAGACGTAGTTACTGCATGGATAACAGAGGGGAAAAAATTTGGACTTCCGATTTTTTTGTTAGGACATAGCATGGGGGGCCTCATTTTGATCCGTTCTTTACAAAGAAAGCATCAGTCTGTAAATGGAGTTATTTTGTCATCTCCATGTTTAGGAATTATTTATAAGCCGAATAAAGCGATTAATTTTATTTCTAAAGGATTAAATGTTTTAGCACCATCATTTAAAGTTGATTCAAATTTAAGTGTGGAACTTGCGACTAGAAATGACCTTGTCCGTATGCAAGATGAAAACGATTCTTTATATGTAACAAAGGTTTCTGTGAGATGGTACCGGGAATTAGTCGATGCGATGGAGCTTGCACATGAGGAGGTAAAGAAATTTGCTGATATTCCACTTCTTGTTATGCAAAGCGGAACGGATAAAATAGTTGATAAAGCGAAAGTGAAATCGTGGTTTAATAAAGTTGATATTCATGAAAAAACGTATAAAGAATGGAAAGGGCTCTATCATGAAATATTTAATGAGCCTGAGAGAGAGGAAGTTTTCGAAGCAGCAAGACGATTTGTAGAAGGGCATTTAAACTAAAGCTTTCGACATTTAAGCCATTTAACTGTAAGATAAATAATAGTTATTAGTTACAGTAGGTTAAAACAGAGTTAGAGGTGAAATCCTTGAATGTACCAGGGCATCCAATAAGTTTAATGAGAAAAGTTTATCGTGACGTATTTCCAATTGTTCATAAATATATAAAAAAATGGCGTGAAAAAGCTGAACAAATTCCAAATGATGAACTAAGAGAGCAGGCACTGGCAAGCATTGATTCAAAAGGTTTTCATTGTGAAGGCGGAGGAATATTAGCACTTATTGCAAGGGAGCATAAAAGCAAATGTGTAGAGTTTATCGTTGCTTACCAGACAATCAGTGATTATTTAGATAATTTATGTGATCGCAGTACATCTCTTGATCCAGCTGACTTCAGGGCACTGCATCAATCAATGCTTGATGCGTTGACTGTCGGTGCACAATGTGAAAATTATTATCGCTTCAGAGAAGATCAAGAAGATGGAGGCTATCTTCATGAACTAGTGAATACATGCCGAAAAGTATTAAGAGAACTTGAACATTATCCGTTAATTTCAAAGTATTTAATTGAATTATGTTCTTATTATTGTGATTTGCAAGTACATAAGCATGTGAAAAAGGAAGAAAGAGTCCCGCGTTTGGAAAATTGGTTTGAAGATTACAGGGGCAATTTTCCGAAAATGGAATGGTATGAATTTTCTGCCTGCACTGGATCAACACTAGGGATTTTCTGTCTGGTTGCATACGGTTTTAATGAGGATTTTAATAAAGAAATGGCAATGAAAATTCGGGAGAGCTATTTTCCTTATATACAAGGGCTTCATATTCTACTCGATTATTTAATCGATCAGGAAGAGGATAGATTAGGTGGAGATTTAAATTTTTGTAATTATTACGATTCTGAAGCAGTGATGATGGAAAGACTCCAGTATTTTGTGGAAAAAGCGGATAATCATTTAGACGGAATTCCACATGAAAGCTTTCATAAATTAATTAACCGCGGCTTATTAGGTGTATATTTATCAGACGAAAAGGTAACATCTAAAAAGGAATTATCGGGACTTGCAAAAAAGCTTATTAAGCTGGGCGGACCGACATCTTACTTCTTTTATTTAAATGGGCGAGCATACAGAGCTATCCAAAGACTTCCTTGGAAAAGAAGCTCCTAAAAAAAAGATAGCAGAAAATGCTATCTTTTTTCAATTGCAATAATAAATGGTGGATTATTTTTTTGATTTAAAAATTTATATTCAAGTACATGTGCAGTAGCCTGATCAATGTCTTTTACATATTGAAGCAGTGCATCCCGTTCAATTTGTCCTTCTTCATGTCCGTGATAAATAACGATAACGATAATCGCTTCTTTTTTCATTATATGAAGTAATTGACTGACAGCAGCAATCGTTGAATCGGGTTTTGTAACAATCGTTTTATTACCGCCAGGCAAATAACCTAAATTAAAAATAGCTGCGGCAATTGTTCCATGATTTGCAGCTGGAATATTTGATTCAATATGTTCATGACTGCATTTAAAAAGAGTTACACGATCAGTTATATTTTTCTCTTCTAATTTTAGTTTTGTCTCTTGAATGGCTTCTTCTTGAATATCAAAACCGTATACACGTCCATTTTCTCCGACAAGCTCTGCTAAATATAAAGTATCGTGACCATTACCGAGTGTCGCGTCAACGACATGATCCCCTTCTTCAACAGCTGTTTTAAGCAATGTTCTTGCAAAAGGTAAAATACGTTCTAATTTCATGAGATATTCACACGTTCTTTCTTGAAGAATTTTCCTTGATAACTATTTCTTCTCTTTAATTCTGCATCAATGGCATTCAACACATTCCATTTATCAACACTCCACATCGGTCCAATCATAAGATCGATCGGCCCGTCACCAGTAATTCGATGGACAACCATTTCAGGAGGGAGTATTTCAAGCTGGTCACAGACAAGATTGATGTAGTTTTCAAATGATAAAAATTCAAGCGTTCCTTTCTCATATTGCTTTACCATAGGTGTTCCCTTTAATAAATGAAGCAAATGGATTTTAATTCCCTGTACATCGAGATTTGCAACAGCCCGGGCTGTTTCCATCATCATTTCATTATTTTCGAGCGGCAAACCGTTAATAATATGAGAGCAGATACGAATTCCATGTTTACGGAGTTTTTCAACACCTTTAGCATAACAGTCGAAATCATGAGCGCGATTAATGAGCAATGCTGTTCTTTCATGCACTGTTTGCAAGCCTAGTTCCACCCAAAGATATACTCGTTCATTTAATTCGGCCAAGTATTCTACAACATCGTCTGGAAGGCAGTCAGGCCGTGTTGCAATAGAAAGTGCAACGACATCTTCAAGTCCCAGTACTGTTTCATATTTCTCACGGAGAATATGGACCGGGGCATGTGTATTTGTATAAGCTTGAAAATAAGCCATATACTTTCCATCTTTCCATTTCTTATGCATTTTTTCTTTTATATCATTAAATTGAGTCACTAAATCATCAGCACGATTACCTGCAAAATCACCAGACCCTGCCACACTGCAGAACGTACAGCCGCCATGAGCGACAGTGCCATCACGATTAGGGCAATCAAAGCCTCCATCTAAGGCTACTTTAAACACTTTATGTCCAAAATGCTTGCGTAAATGATAATTCCAAGTATGATAACGTTTATTATCTGAAGCATATGGAAACGGATTGACCTGATTCAAGTCAGACCCCTCCTTATTTTAAAATAATTAACTCATGAAAGAATTTTAGCATGCGGGGAAGAAGAAAGCCAAACCAAAATAAAACTGCCAATAATTAAATTATTAATTTTAAAGGAAATGAGAAAAATAAAAGCGAGGAAGCTAAAAATGCTCCATATTGTTCTAAAGGGGGTTTTACGGTGGCAACGAGACAATCAGTTGATGAGCATTTACAACAAAGTACAGACGCATATGAATATGCAAAAGAACAATATAAAATAGCCTCACAGCAGGAACATTACAATGAATTAGAATATACAGATGCACAGCAAATGCTTGAAGATGCTGTAAATGATCTGAATAAATTAACATTAAGCTCTAATGATCAGCAAAGGGAACAGCTTTATCGAATGAGGCTGCAGCTGCAAGATTTGCAAAATGATATGACTTTATTAAGACATTAAGGGGTGCAGCATTTTGAAAAAGCGTTCAAAGCAAAATAATCCAGAGCAGAAAACAAAAAATGGCATCAACAGTAATGATCTTGAACTAGGACAGGATTTTGATCCTGTGAAAGAAGCGAAGAAAAATAATTCCAAAAAAGGGCAGCCGATTAAGTCTAAGCAGAGAACAGAATAGAGAAAAAGGGATTTTTCGATAAGTCCCTATTAAGGTTTAAAAGCTGAAAGGCCCTGTCGCTAAATCCTTGATTTTACTGGATTTTCACAACAGGGCCTTTCAGCAGGATGTTCCAAAAGGGGTGTTTGTTACCTTTTTGGAACATCCTCTTTTTTAGATTGAATATAGTTTTTTATTTCCTCGACATCCTTTAGCGCTCTTTTTGGCAG
Source organism: Metabacillus fastidiosus NBRC 101226 (assembly GCF_001591625.1). Lineage (GTDB taxonomy): Bacteria > Bacillota > Bacilli > Bacillales > Bacillaceae > Metabacillus > Metabacillus fastidiosus. Next base: position 543 of record NZ_BCVG01000149.1, on the reverse strand, counting down.
TATGTATGCACTTACTGAGCTGTTGTAAAGATAGAAATAGTCATCATCCTCTTTAAACATTTCAATACCAGACCAAGTAACTTTCGTTTCACTGTTTGCTGTAGAATCCACGATCTCCTCTTCAGTCATTATCATATGATGATCCCCTAATAAACCGTCATTTCTGCCTTCTTTTATCATTTTTTTCACTTGACGAATAATAAGACTGTAAAAATATTTTGGATAAAAAATAATCCATAAAATGCTTAAAATGAAAAAAATAATGAATAGTCCGAGAAATGGTTCATCTAAAAAGACGGAAAGGATGTAAGACAAAATCAGAAAGAAAATAGGTGTTAAAAACCTTTGCATACTTAACGCTCTACTTGTTGTTTTCGAATTTTTAATATGGAATAAATTGAAATGTAAATAGTCTTCTTCAGTTAAATGGTATTTTATTTCCATCTTTATTTTCCTCTTTTCTTATTTTCTTTTTATTCATATTACCAAAATTCCAAAAGAAAAGAATAATTTATCTCAGCCTTAACGAGCAGTAAGCCTCTC
>NZ_BCVG01000148.1 GCF_001591625.1 Metabacillus fastidiosus NBRC 101226 | reverse complement strand
GTTTATGATTATTTTAGCGGTTATTACTATTTTTTCTATATCTGGAATTCAAAAGTATTGAACATTCTATGGGTTTTATGAAACAAAAGAATTATTATGTTTCCTTAAATAGCAAAAAACCTAAATATCAGGTTCTTTGTCAGAAGCGTTTTGCTGCTTTTTGATGTAGCTTGTAATGATTTCTAGTTGATAAGAGATAAAAAGCAGTAAACCAAAGCCCGCACCAACTAAAGCACCTTTATATTCGTAAAGAAAGTAACCAAGTATAGAACTAACAATCATAAAAATAAAGACCATAATATCACCTCGATATAATACTAACTCAATAGAAAAAAGTTTATTTAATTTGCAGGAAAATTACTCTTTATCAAGTTTTCTTTCAATTTCTGTTAACCTTTTCGAAATAGTAGTAAGTAAAAATATTACATGAAAAGGAAATCCAATAGCTAAACCAACAAGAGGTGCAAAGACACCAACAGTAAAAATCCCAGCAATAGTTGCAAAAATATATATTAATACAATGATAAAATTCATACGATCAACCTTTTTTTGATAATTATAACAGAATTGGAAGTTATGAATTATATGAATTTTCAATTATTAAGATTACTAGATTAGGAAGTGAGCCAATGAAAAGCATAGAATTATTTGCGGGGATTGGAGGCATTGCTTTAGCTGCTGAATGGGCTAGAAGATCCGCGTTATATGAACCAAAACTATGCAGAACTTATAATGGGGGTTCCCAATGGGATGGACCAAATAAAGCAATAGGAAATGCTGTAGCACCAAGGCAAGTATATCTGATTTTTAAATTCATCAAAGAGATTCATGATAAGGAAACAAAAGAGTAAAGGTGTTTCGGGGGACAGTGCAAGGAGATGACAGTTTGGGTGAAGGTGAAATTTTTTTATCCTTGCACTGTTTAGTTAACATACCCGAGTTTGCTATTAAATGAAACGTTTTAAATATCATGTTTCATTGCTGATAAAAGTAGCGACATAAAAAGTTATGGGAAATCCTTAGAACAATGATTAGTAACGGTATGTTCTCTAGTTTGGTGTTCTTTACGGTCATTCGCAACCCAAGTTACAGTAGAAGATCTTTGGAAAATACATTCCTCTGGAACCTGTATTCGTTTATCGTTAATTTCATAATAGAATTTATCATTTACGATTCCGTATTCCATGTTAGGAGTTGAAGTTTCATAGAGACCATTTCCGTCATAAAGAATAACTGAAAATTCATTTTCTTTTTTTAACTTAGGTGCCCCCGTCAATATCGTAAGTAACTGTTAAAGTACCTTCGAAGTTTTCTGGAACTATGTGAATGGTATTTGTATAAGTTTCCTTGAAACACCCGACTAAGAGAATCAAGGTTACTAGGATAAATTTTTTCAAAGTATTTACAGGAAGTTCTCTTATAACTGTAGATTATACTGATAGCCGGTGCTACAGGTACGTATGTAATTAATTGGGCTTTCAACGTACACATTCTGATAAGTACACAAAGACATCTCAAAAGGGGTGTCTTTTTTACGTCCTTTTCTACATAATTAAATACATTTAAGGAATATTTTATTGAAATGTAAGGGTTGATATTTTAAAAGGAGAGAGGAACTTTGAAAAACTTTGTAAAATTTTTGTTAGTATTTGTACTAGCTCTTAGCGTTACACTGCCTTTATCTAATTCTACAGAAGCAGCATAGATTGAAATTATTGAACTAAAAGGAAAGATTTATATAAAATTAGTTGACTGTTTTAATAAAAAATAATAGAATGGAAAAAACTCGAAAAGTGAAACACAATGATTGGGAGTATTAAAGGAAGTTTATTGTTTAGAGAGCTGTCGGTTGGTGAAAGACAGTCAATAACTCCTCCAACTCGCCCAGGAGTGGTAAGACTGATATGTAGGTCTTAACGGTTGACGACCGTAATAAAGTCTTAAAGTGGATTCATTTAGTTTTTTAAGTGAATCAAAAAGAGTGGTACCACGTAGGCAAAGCCTGTCGTCTCTTATGAGATGACAGGCTTTTTTTATTTTAAAATTAACTAACTAATATAAATGAGAGGATGGAAGTCTTAATGAAAAATATCGAAAAGTATTCTAGAGGTTACTTTATGCCTCCAGTGAAAAGCTTAAAATGGACAGAAAAGGAATATATTACGGAGGCTCCTACATGGTGTAGTGTAGATCTTAGGGATGGAAATCAGGCTTTGATCATCCCTATGAGCCTAGAAGAGAAATTAGAATATTTTCAGTTGCTTTTACAAGTAGGTTTTAAAGAAATAGAAGTTGGATTTCCTGCTGCATCGGAAACAGAATTCACATTTTTACGTACATTGATTGAACAAAATTTGATTCCAGATGATGTAACAGTTCAAGTTTTAACACAGTCAAGAGAACATATCATTAAAAAAACATTTGAAGCGCTACGAGGTGTGAATAAAGCTGTCGTGCATCTGTACAATTCTACATCTGTGGCACAGCGTGAACAGGTATTTAAAAAATCGGAAGAACAAATTATTGACATTGCTGTAACTGGAGCAAAAATGCTTAAGAAATATGCTGCTGAAACTGAAGGGAACTTCCAATTCCAGTATTCCCCAGAAAGCTTCACGGGTACAGAAATGGAGTTTGCACTTGATATTTGCAACCGAGTACTTGATGTATGGCAGCCGACAGCTGATAACAAAGTAATTATCAACCTGCCTGCTACAGTGTCAATGTCCATGCCTCATGTTTACGCGAGTCAGATTGAGTATATGAGTGACCATCTGGACTACAGAGATAATGTCATCTTATCAGTGCATCCACATAATGACAGAGGAACAGGTGTAGCGGATGCGGAGCTTGGAATGCTTGCTGGAGCGCAAAGAGTTGAAGGAACATTGTTTGGAAATGGAGAAAGAACAGGTAATGTGGACATTGTAACACTTGCGCTAAACATGTTCTCACATGGGGTAGATCCTAAGCTGAATTTTGACAATATTTCTGAAATTATTTCTAAGTATGAAAAATTAACGAGAATGAGTGTTCACGAAAGACACCCGTATGGCGGTGAACTTGTCTTTACTGCATTTTCAGGATCTCATCAGGATGCCATTGCTAAAGGAATGAAATGGCGTGAGGAGAAAGAATGTCAGCACTGGACTGTACCTTATCTATTAATTGATCCGATGGATATTGGCAGAGAATATGAAGGAGATATCATTAGAATTAACAGTCAATCCGGTAAGGGTGGAATTGGTTATATACTTCAGCAAAAGTACGGATTTGATCTGCCTGCCGCAATGCGTGAGAATTTTGGATATATTGTTAAAAATGTTTCGGACCGTAAGCATAAAGAGCTTATGCCGGATGAAATCTATGATATTTTCATCAATGAATATGTGAATATTAGCACTCCTGTCGAGTTTATCGATTACAGATTTAATCAAAATGACAATTATGAAACAGATGTATCGATCAAAATAAATAATGAAGTAAAAGAGTTAACTGGAACAGGGAATGGAAGACTGGATGCTATTAGCAATATACTTCAAAACACATTAGATATTGATTATAAGGATTTAGTTTATAAGGAGCATGCATTAGGAAAAGGCTCGGGATCGGGAGCAAATGCTGTATCGTATGTAGGTTTTACGGCTTTTGACGGTACTGTTTACTGGGGCTGCGGAATTGATGTTGACATTATGACATCTTCTATAAAAGCGTTGTTTAGTGCCGTTAATAACATGATATCCAGTGTGAAACCAATATTGTAAAAGATTATTAACTTCAAATAGATAAGTGCTTTATCTACACTTGAATGACATTTGTGTTCAGAAAGCAAGTACATGGTTATGTACTAAGTTATTTAAACCGTCGGGACTATAAGGTTCTGACGGTTTTTTATTCTTTTTAAAACACGTTTCTTGGTTGATAGAGAATCGTAAAAAATTTCAAAATAAACAAAAAAATTATTCATTTTCATAAAACGGCTATCTCTTCATGACACAGCTAAAGGATGCTTCTAAAGTTTTTCTAATCCCTTAAATGAATTTCTTTAAATATTTCTTGGCATCGCTTACAAGTTACTTCATCCAAAGAACGGAAAATAATTTTCTTAGTATCTGTTTTTGAAGAGAAATTAAAAATAGTAAATGTATATCCACACTCGCTGCTGTAGTGCTTTTTAATGATATGAATAATATTTGTCTGATTTTCTTTTACTGTAGGAAAGTGCATATAATCCCCCTCATGTCAGCTGGAACAAGATGAATTGCATGATAGATTATACTTTTATTTGAAAAATTTGTGGATAGGTTATTTAGTGGTAATGATGGTTAAAATTTACGATTTGAATTTCTGCAGATTTAATGAAACAAAAAAATAAGTATATTTCGGGGGACAGTGCAAGGATAGCTAGTCTCAGTGGGAATTTATTTTATCCTTGCACCAATAACTGAAATACCCAAATATCATATTAATGAAACATTTTAATAGAAATATGTAAATAGTATATAGCTAGGCTATGAGCAAAATCGTTTATAAAGAAAAAATGACCTTATTCAGGTCGGGAAGGTTGATGTAAAAATTCTTTTATTTCTTCTAAAGTCATGCCAGTGCTTAGAGTAACCCAGACTAGTTCTTCCCATTCTTCATTCGATATTGATTCCTTTAATTTATCTAGTTCATTCATAGGATCTCCAAAAAAATGATAGTTTATATGTTGATGTAAAAGTGCTTCTTCCTTGTTATGAGAACTATCTAGATTTTGAAGATTGAGAGAAAAATTCTTTTATTTCTTCTACTGTCATACCAGCATTTAAAGCAAGAAGAATCAGCTCTTCCCATTCCTTGTCTAGTATTTTATCTTTCACTATATCTAAATCGTTCATAAGACCTCCATTTGATTTAGGTATTTAGCTATATTATAAAAGATTTGGAAAACATGAATGGATTTGTTTTTAAAAAATTATATAAATGTAAATTTTGTAATATTGATAGTTTGAATAATAGGTAACGAATTTACTAAAAGAAAAAATCCTTAAGAACACATAATGAGCAGTATTTTAAGGATCTCTTCTAAAATAAAGAGACTCGATTAATTTACACCCACTTATAAGTAAATTCATTATAAATATTCGATCTCTACAATTTCTAAACAAAGTAAGAAATAGATTTATTAGATATAAAAAGAGAACCAGTAATATGGTTCTCCGACAAGTTAATTAGGATAATTTCCACGCTGGAATTAAAGAATGGAATTTGAAAAAGAAGCTCATTAAAAGGTGGATAATTGTATAAATCCCTAATGTTATTACATATGAGATAAACCAAGTAAGCAAAGCTGAGTTTAAAAAGAGAAAAAGCAACAGCATTCCGACTGGAAATGGAATTAATATGATCAGCCACATAGGACTTTTAAGTGCTTCAATAATAGCTCCTAAAGAAACTACTGAAAATCCGATTATAAAGGCTTGCCATGCTGCAAGACCATTACTAATAAAAAGACCAGCTAAATAGTAAGAAAATGAAGTTAAAAGAATAGCTAATAAAAAATCAAAATAATATTTCACGAAAAATCCCTCTTTATAATTTATTTAACCTAATATTAACATTTTTAGAAATTATTTAGGGGTTACTTTATGAAAAAATTAAGATATTGATAAATCAAAATGATAGATCAGTTGATTAGGAGGGGAAGATGGTGAAAAATTACAAGACCAAGCATTGAGTGGCTGGGAAATAAAGCGTGATTAACTTGACTTATGATACTTCATTAACAAGGTTGAAAAATTATTAAATAATAGATCTGTAAATATATAGCCCTAAAATTAGTATGCAGTCTAATATAAGAGGCTTAATTTAAAGTTTAATGCTAATGTAGTAAAGGAGTGTTTAAATATGAATCTGAAATTAATAGGAAATGGTATAGAAACTGAGATTGCCTGTTATGAAGGTATTTCTTTAACTCAATATCAAGAATTAGCGAAAAGATGGGATGAAATGCTTTCAATTGTTCATAAAGAAGTGTTTGAATATATTAATGATGATGATCTATGTTTTGCTGACTGTGAAAATTTATTTCCAACACGCAGTAAATTAACAGGCAATTATTATATTGATTCTGTTTCTTATATTAATTATGTTAATCCAGCAGGATTTCAAATAACAATTAGTACAAGACTAACAGAACGTTTGCTGACTGGTGAAGATGATTATTTAGGGTTAGAGGTAGTTTTGTTTGCCAAGTCTGTAAATGATACTTTTGAGGTTTGGGGTATTGATAGTTCTTCCATTTAGTATCGTTAACCTTTTTTCTTTTAGAAAGGAAGCAATAAAAATATTAAGAGTGATGTGGAAGAATACTAGATGATTTAGATTAGGAGGAAGCACAGTGGAAATAAATAAACTGAATTTACCTATAGATACTAAAAATTTTCTGCTAACTAATAAATTTAAAGAAAATGAATTTGATTGTCTGAATGTTGATTTTTTTTCTTATTCAGATGGTTTCCTTTTAAATGTAGCAGAATGGACCATTAAAAATGATTTTTCATTATCTATATTAGGTAGTGAATATAAAGAAAAGTTTTTAGCAAGCTTAGAGAAGTTTAAAACATACCTCGTTATTGGAGAAAATGTCAATACAAGTAATCTAATTGCGATCCACCAGCCAACAGGGGGAATATATGAGTTGGAACATGAAATTATGGAAAAAGTAGAAAGGTATTTTGTTAATTCTTCTATAGAAGAGATGTATTACTGTTTAGAGTGTTTTAAAAAATATTGGATTCAAATAATAGAGGAAAGACAAGAAAATAATCTGAGAAGAATTTTTAATGAACTAAAGGATAAATTGATGGAATTCGATAGCAAGATATTAATAAATGACGATGATTATAATAGACAATTTTGGAACTCGCTATATTTTGATAAAATGAACTTCTTTTTAGAAAAATTAAAAGAATAATACATAGTTTAAATGGAGAACTGGCATTAATAATTAGATCGGATAAAAGATTTATGACATATAAATAACGGACAATATTTTTATTGGATATATGTTTTATATATTCAAAAAGATATGCAGTTTTATGAAACTCTATTTGTATTATGTTGCATGAAAAAATCTCTTCCATTCGAAGAGATCAGCTTTTTATTATTATTTTACTTTAAATGGTACTGCAAGTAAGATAGTATCTTCCTCTGAAGATGTTTGTTCCGAAGGGGAAAAAGATTTTACTATCCGATACTCTCCAGGGTTAAGTTCAATTTTAACATTTTTTAATTCTTTTAAAGAGATCAATTCTGTTTGAGATGTATTTGCTGGAATTGAAAGTGCGATAGCTTCAAAATTCATATCATCATCAACAGCATACCAAGTATTTTTAATTCTTTTTTCAATGTGAAAAGCTTTTCCGTATGTGTAGTCAATTGAGCTGTTGTTCTGAATAATCATTTCGAGGCTGTCTTTAGATGTTAAAGTATCAGCTTCTTTTATTAATAGTTTCAAGCCATTTTTCGAATTTGGAATTGCTTGGATTTTTGCTTCCGCTTCTGTACTTGTTTCTACATCTTTACTATCTGAAAGGGTTTGACATGCTGATAATAAGAAACAGATCAGAATTAAAAAAACAATAGATTGCCATTTCCTTATCATAATAATCCTCCTTTATCCCAGCCTTAACGGGCAGTAAG
>NZ_BCVG01000147.1 GCF_001591625.1 Metabacillus fastidiosus NBRC 101226 | reverse complement strand
TTACTGCCCGTTAAGGCTGGGATAAAAGCTTTTACTAATCGCCGGGGGTGGATTCTTCATATGCAGTCATATCAAACTTCTTCTGACGGGTCAGATATACAGCAGGTAATGCAAAGGATGCTTCAGCTTGAACATCAAATGAATTATCTTATAAAGTTAATGGAATATAATAATCAAAAATTACATGAAATCGAACAAATGCAAAATAAAGTTTGTACAGCAGGTAGCGATTCAGTCATAGTACGAATGTAATACCTTCGAAATTTATCATTATTGTACGTATAGTTATTTCAATTTTTATACAATCTATACATGCTTACATTTTGAGGAGGGGTTACTTTGACAGTTGTAAAAGATATTCAAACAGTTTTAGCTGGCTTAAAAAGTGCACAAGCCAGTTTTGAAACATTTTCATTAAGCACTGATAATCAGCAAGCAAAAACACTTTATCAAGATGCAGCAAAACAGACACAGTCTGTGATTGATAGTATTACACCTCGTCTACATGCAATTCAGGAAGAAGAACCACAGTATAAGCAGTAATAATGGTTAATAAAAGGCTGGTTCAAAACCAGTCTTTTGTTAACGAATAATTTAAGTTTGGCTTTATTCCTACATAGAACGGGTAGTAAGACCCTTATCTAAAAAATTGTGAAAAATAAAAGATCGGTAGAAGATTAACTATCAGAGCAACAGAAATCATCCTAGATTTTCTATATTATACAGACGGATGATCAGTTACGACGAGGAAAAACCCTTCCTAGAAGTTTCACTTTATGAAAATCTGCTTTTCTTATACTCAAGATTGAGGTGTTTGGCATGAAGCATAAATATACAGCACATATTATTTATATTTTCTTCCTTGTTATAGTTATGACTGGATGCAGCGGGATGTATAAGAATGAGGGAGCAAATAAACCGAATGTAACAGATGTGAGCTTTAAAAACTCACATGGTCAGAGTGGAACAGAAATAATGAAACAATTACTTGAAAATGAGGAAGAAGTGAAAAATGTAAGGGCCGTTAATTCCGGTAAAGAGCTTTTAATTGCAGCTGAGATCGATCATATGGATCGATTCCGTTTGAAAGAAATCGAACAGAAATTGAGAGAAAAAGTGCAAAAACAATATCCTGATTATAAGGTAATAATTTCAACCGATAAAAAAATATTTTTAGAGCTTGAACAATTAGAGAATAAGATGAGAACAGAAAATTTGAGCAAAAAGAAAGTTGAAAAAGAGATGAACAGAATTAAAAATCTTTCAAAGGAAACTACATAGAAGAGAGTGGGAAAATGTCAAATAATAAGAAGAAAAAGTTAACTCCTATCCAGCAAGAATATCAAGCATTTCAGGAACAACGTGAAGTGAAAAGACCTGTTGTTAAAAATTGCATGAAGGCTTTTTTAGTTGGCGGGATCATATGTTTAATTGGTCAGCTCATTCAAATGTTCTTTATTTATAACTTTGATTTCACAGAACAAACCGCTGGTAACCCAACCGTTGCTGTCATGATTTTCTTATCGATGCTTTTAACAGGCTTTGGCGTATATGACAGACTCGCTCAATTTGCCGGTGCCGGTTCAGCCGTCCCTGTTACTGGTTTTGGAAATGCTGTTATTTCGGCAGCTATTGAACATAGAACAGAAGGTTTTGTACTTGGTGTCGGTGGAAATATGTTTAAGCTGGCAGGTTCAGTCATTATGTTTGGAGTGTTTGCTGCTTTTGTAATTGCAACGATTAAAACGATCCTCATTCAGTGGGGTGGTTTATAATGCTAAACGGACACCGCACATGGCTATTCGAAAATGAACCAGTCATTGTTTCGACGGGAACAGTAGGAGGACCATTCGAGGCAAGGGGAAAGATTTCTAATGATTTTGACTTATTGCACGACGATATTTGGCTTAGACAGGATTCATTTGAAAAAGCTCAAAAAGTAATGATAGAAGAAGCGTGTCAAAAGGCGATGGAAAAGGCGAATGTTCAAAAGGAACAAGTTCAATTTTTTCTCGGCGGGGATTTAATTAATCAAATAACACCGACAACTTTTGCATTGAAAACATTTGGAACACCTTATTTAGGGTTATTCGGTGCCTGTTCAACTTCCATGGAAGGCTTAGCACTTGGAGCGTTTATTGTTAATCATGGCGGCTCAACGTGTTTAATGACAGGTTCGTCTAGTCACAATGCCGCAACAGAGAAGCAATTTCGCTATCCGACAGAATATGGCGGGCAAAAACCGCCAACAGCTCAATGGACTGTAACTGGGGCTGGTGTCGCTTTATTAAAAGATAAGGGAGAAGGTCCAAGAATAACATCTGCTACAATTGGTCGAATCATTGATATGGGATTAACAGATCCTTTTAATATGGGTGGCGCAATGGCTCCTGCGGCAGTTGATACGATTCAAGTTCATTTAAAAGAAAGAGGTATTGATCCATCTTATTATGATTTGATTGTAACTGGAGATCTTGGGCATATTGGTCGTGAAATTGCTTTAGATCTTTTAATTAAACATGGTTATAAAATAGAGGAAGCACATTTTCAAGATTGCGGGCTCATGATTTATCGAGAAGGACAACCAGTTCTTGCTGGTGCGAGCGGAGCAGGATGTTCAGCAGCTGTTGTATATGGACATCTGCTTAATAGAATGAAAGCTGGTGAATTTAAACGGTTACTAGTAGTTGCTACCGGAGCATTGCTTTCTCCGCTGACATTTCAGCAAAGCGAAACAATACCATGCATTGCACACGCTGTCTCAATAGAAATTGGGGGTAAGGTAACATGATTTTTTTCTGGGCTTTCGTTATCGGTGGTCTTATTTGTGTCATTGGTCAAATTATGTTTGATATTTTTAAATTAACACCTGCGCATACTTTAAGTACACTAGTTGTCATTGGTGCGCTTTTAGATGGATTTAATTTATATGAACCTTTAATCGATTTTGCAGGTGCAGGAGCAACAATTCCTATTACAAGTTTTGGGAATTCTCTCGTGCACGGGGCAATGGCTGAAGCAGAACAGCATGGAATTGTTGGAGTAATTACAGGGATGTTTGAAGTGACGAGTTCAGGTATTTCGGCAGCTATTATTTTTGGTCTCATAGGAGCAATAATTTTTAAACCAAAAGGATAAGGGTGATTCAATATGACAGTTGGTTCAGATGTAAAACAATGTCTTGCAACAGTTAAAGGGATCGATGCCAGCCTATCAAATTTAGCAATCGTTTCCCAAGATGAAGAAGCAAAGAGAGTTTTTCATGAAATGATGCTTGTAATGGGAGAAGTAAAAGAAGATTTACAGAAACGCGTTGGCGAGCTAGAGTTGGAAGAATTTCAATATAAAGGGTTCTAATATTGATTGTAAGAGGTGGTACTTATGCCGGAATGGTTACATGTCGCTTTTAGGGCAATTATTTTTTTGATTATACTGTTCTTCATTACAAAAGCTTTAGGAAAGAAACAGTTAACCCAAATATCGTTTTTTGAATATGTAACGGGAATCACAATTGGGAGTATTGCAGGGGAAGTTATTATGGGACTTGACGGAAGCATATGGAACGGAATTGTCGGTATGCTTATTTATGGTATTATTCCTTTTGGTATAGGTGTCCTATCCTTAAAGAGTAAAAAGGTTCGGGACTATGTTGATGGAAAGGGAACAATCTTTATAAAAGATGGAAAAGTAATGGAAGATAATTTAAAAAAAGAAAGGTATTCAGCTGATGAATTGTTAGAGCTTCTCCGTAAAAAGGATGTTTTTCAAATGGCAGATGTTGAGTTCGCACTATTAGAACCGACTGGTGATTTAAGTGTTTTACTAAAAAAAGAAAATCGGCCTATCACAGCGAAAGACCTTGGACTTATAACACCTAATGAAAAAGAGACTCAAACAGTCATTATGGATGGGAAAGTATTGAATGAAGCACTTTCAACAGCTGGAAGAAACCGTGGCTGGTTAGAAACAGAACTAGATAAATTAGGGGTTAGTCTTGAAAATGTGTTTTTAGCACAAATAGATACATATGGTCAATTAACAGTTGATTTATTTGATGATAAAATTCAAGTTGCTTCCCCACAGCAAAAACCACTATTATTAGCAATGATGAAAAAATGTCAGGCAGATTTGGAATTGTTTTGCTTAGCTACAGAGGCAGAAGAGGCGAAGGAAATGTATCATAGAAATTCATTAAGGCTGGAACAGGTAATTAATAAATTAACCCCGTATCTTAAAAATTGAGCAGCTATTATGTTAACATCGTCCAAAATGAAATAAAGACGGTGTTTTTATATTGTATTAGAATAATGAATGAGTTAGCATATAAAGCATATGAAAATGAGAAGAAATAGAGGAAATGACATGAATAATGAAATGATTATTAATGAGATGCTTTCAGATGACTGGGAGCAGGTAAAATCCATTTATATAGAAGCAATAAACAAAGGCAATGCCACATTTGACAAAGAAGCTCCCTCATGGGAAAGCTGGGATACTAACCATTTTGCAACATGCAGGCTTGTTGCACGTCTAGAAGGGAAAGTAGCAGGGTGGGCTGCATTAACACCTGTTTCCAGCCGTCCGGCTTTTTCCGGTGTTGCGGAAGTAAGCATTTATATAAGCGAACTTGCAAAAGGCAAGGGAATTGGCAGTGCGTTATTAAAAGCTTTAATTGAAAGCAGCGAACAAGAGGGATTTTGGACTTTACAGTCAGGGATTTTTCCGGAAAATATTGCAAGTCTTAACCTGCATTATAAATATGGTTTCCGAGAAGTCGGTGTGAGAGATAAGATAGGAAAGCTGGATGGAGTTTGGCGTGATATCGTCCTGCTTGAAAGAAGAAAGGCAGATTAACAAGAAAAAAGCAGAAGTGATCTGCTTTTTTCTTATATATACACTTGTTCTGTTTCTAAAGGGTGGAGGGCGTGTGTATCGTGAACATAAATAAATGCATTGTAGCGTTCTGATATTCTCGAAGCCACATAGTTTCCATAATGCTCATGTGCCGGATGATAGACGACTCCGATTGCCCGATGTCTGACTGTATTATGAAACAGATGTTTATTATCACGGTTGAAAATTAATAATTTATTACCCGGTCCAGCCTGATACAGAATATTTTCCCAACTGCCTGCTTCCGCTTGGGGCATTACTATTTTTTCCGGTTTTGCTCCCCAGTTTTCAGCTGCAATGACAGTGCCGCGGTTCGTTCCAAATCCGACAATGAATATATTTTCCTCGCCTTCCCGTTCCCGTAAAAGCTGTCCTACATTGACAAGTCCTTCATTTGCCATATCTGTTGCTCTTGCATCACCGACATGTGTATTATGCTCCCACACAATTCCTTTTGCCTTATTATGATAGAACTCGTTTATTTTGTTAAGGACTTCTGCCATATGACGGTCACGGATATTCCACGATGCGTTATCATCTATAATCATTGTTCTGTAATAGCTTTCCGCATTTGCCGCGATAAGCGCATTTACTTCGATGTTTAAACTATTTTCTTCAGAATCTGATTCATTCGTTTTATGTAATTGAATTTTAGTTAAAAGCTCAACTACTTCGTCATGGCATCCTTCAGAATAGAAAGATGCGGAAGCAGCATACTTTTCAGCTTTCCGATTAAATGGTTCAAAACAGGCAAATGCTTTTTGTGCCGCTTCAGTATGCGGAGAGTTTGTTTTCCGGAAATAATTAAGAATTTCATCTAGTGATTCCCATAGACTGTACACATCAATTCCGTAAAAACCGACTTTCTTATCTTCAGGCTGTCCTTCATTATATGTCTTTAGCCATTCGATAAAATCAGCCATTTCTTCATTAGCCCACATCCATGTAGGCCAGCGGTTGAAAGATGCTAATACATCTCTTGCGCTTTTGTTTTTATCATCCCATCCTTTAATATAACGGTTCACTTGTCTGCATGAAGGCCAATCACCTTCAACAGCGAGAAAAGTGAATCCTTTTTCTGTAATCAGTTTTTTTGATATTTCAGATCGGATATTATAAAACTCGGCAGTCCCATGGGATGACTCTCCGAGCAGCACATACTTTTGATCATTTATTTCTTTTAAAAGAATGTTTAAATCATCTGCTTCGTATAAAGGTAGAGCATGGTCTTTAATTGTTTGAATCAGGTTATTACCCAATTTGATCCCTCTTTTCCATTTATCTCAGTATTGCTGATCGTATAAGTTCGGCCGCTTTATTGTTTATATTCTGCATTGTACGAATTTGTCCCTGAATGAACGGATAAAAGGGTATCCGCGTAGCCGACGAGCCTGTTTATAATTTCATCAGAAATTGCATATACAAGATGATAATTCTCATTTTTGTGAAGTACCGGATCATCAAAAATAATCGTCGTATTAATAAAAAAATGTTTTGTATCATAAAGATTGTAATGAATAATTGTTTTTCCGGCTGCACCGCCTGTTGCCGGATCTTTAAAGTTTGGCAAAAACACATACCACTCTTCCGCAGTAGGGGATCTGAAATTTTTAGTAAATGTCATTCCCTTTATTTCACTGGCAATTTGCTTTTTAAGATGTTCGTCCATTACATCAATGATATTATCCATTTCTTTTTAGCTATCCTGTTTATCAGCATGTAAAGCCACTTCATATGCATCAAGAACCATATTGACTTCTTCAGGGTCGTCAATGCCAATGAGATATTGTCCGCTTTCATCATCTTCTACTTCCATAACAATCGTATCTTCTTTATCTTCTTCAGAGCGTAAAAAAGCATACGTTTTATCCTCTATATCGAAGAGAGCCTCTACGGCAAACTGTTTTTCTGTCCCATCTTCCTCTTCGACTAGAATATAATCTCTTTCGGTTTCCATTTAGAGCACCTCCATCTATTGTCAAAAACATTATTCCCTTAAAGTATTTACTTTATATAATGATTTTTGTAATAAGACAGTTGAAAGAGTATTTAATCAAATAAAAACGGCAGGCTGTTGGCCTGCCTTTATCATTTAATAATAAGTTACAATTTTTTCTAATGGGAAGCGATGATGCTCATATCCTTCTGCATCCGCTTTACCGAATGGAACCATTGCAGCGAATTTAATATGTTCAGGAAGTGATAAAATTTCCTTTACCTTTTCTTGATCGAAGCCAAGCATTGGCACACTTGCATATCCAAGTCCCTGTATTGCAGTTAAGAGGAAACCGAGGGCGATATTTGTTTGAGTTAATCCCCATTGGCCTCTTTCTTCCACACTCATGCCCCCAAAGAAAGAAGAGAGATTTGCTACTTCATCTTGCTGTCGTTCAGCAGATAATCCAGGGTGAACAGTTTCCGGCAAATTGGCAAGAACATCTTCCATATCACTTATAAGGATCGCAACTGCAGGAGCGGATGTAACCTGCTGCTGCCCGTAAGCTGCTTCTTGAAGCTTTTCTTTTAAAGCTTTATCTGTTATAACATGGAATCGCCATGGTTGAAGGTTCCAGGCACTCGGTGTTAAACGGACGAGCTCAAAAATTTGATGGAGATCCTCTTTTGATATAGGCTCTTGAATAAATTTTCGAATGCTGTGACGGCTTTTAATGGCGTCATCTACTGAGAGAGTTCTTTGCATTGTTGTAGTTGTCAAGTGTAACCTCTCCTTTGCTTCAATTTAGACAAGGTAGGCAATACCTACAGATTTAGTATGCAGCGTTATTGTCCTTTTAAACAAAATCAATTTATGAAAAAACTTCAATTTATCCCAGCTTAACGGCAGTAAGACTTCTCCTTCAAAGTTCTAGCAATTCAAGGAAGAGAAGT
>NZ_BCVG01000146.1 GCF_001591625.1 Metabacillus fastidiosus NBRC 101226 | reverse complement strand
GATGGGAGTACGAATTAAAATAATAATCAGCTTTTTTATAAAAAGCAGTTCTTAAAATAGAAAAAAGGCTGTCATTTTGATCAATTTTTTTCAAAATAGATTCTTTTTATTTATCGTATGATGCTGATTTGTGAGCTGTTTTTGTAGATTTGAAATAAAGTCACGATGTTTATAAAAATGTTTGATTAAAAATCCTTTGTTGATATGCAGGATTTTTTCTTGTTCTACAAACGGGCCAAATGAATGAAAGAAGGAATCAGCAAGATGAAAGTGGACTCGGATACTGAGGAAGTGGAACATTTCTTAAATTACAAATCTATTGGAAGAGTATTAATGTGTGAAATAAACCGATTTAAGGCAGTTTTCAATATAGTGTAACAACCGGGTTAAATAACAGCAGTCACATTGTTAATTGAAGAGTAACTGGACGGATGGTTTTGAAGACAGTGGGAGATTGTTTAGAATTGATATTAGAGGGTGACCCTGAAGGACTTTAAGCATCAGGAGAAGATATAGCATTTTTTATATTTTCCCTTTTGGATTAAATAGGGACTATGTTTTCTCCCTCAAAATCGACTCGTTAGATTTTTGGGACACCCTCAATTTTTTATATTTCCGTTATTACTGGTGCTCTGTATCCTAAATTAGTCTTAACAAGGCAATTCAATTGTAAATATGCTACCTTTCCCAAACTCACTTTGTATACTAATGTTACCGCCACAAAGGTTGACAATACGTTTCACAAGTGGAAGTCCAAGCCCATACCCTGATTTTAAGTGTGAAGTATCTCCCTGATAAAATTTATCGAAAATATGAGCTCTAGTTTGGCTATCCATGCCAGCACCTTCATCCTGAATAACAAACCGAATCACCCCATTTATATTTTCAAGAGTAATAGTGATTAAGCCACCTTGATTGGAGAACTTTATAGCATTATCTAACAGGTTAAGCCAAATCTGCTGTGTCAATTCTTCCTTTCCGGTGTAAATTACTTCGTCTAATTTTACATTAACGGTTATGTCTTTTGCAGACCATTTGGGTTCCAATAAAATGATGGTTTTCCTGAGTTGCTCATCTAGTCTAAACGGGGTCTTATCTACTATAATTTCAAGATTCTCATATTTTGCTAAAGTCAGTACATTGGTAGAAAGTTCCGCTAAACGCTCGGATTCCGTTATGATAATGTCAAGATATTCCTGTCTTTCTTCCTGAGTTAGTTTATTTTCCTTTAGGAGTTTTGCAAAACCACGTAAGGAAACAATTGGGGTTTTAAATTCATGGGAAAAATTATTGATAAAATCACTTCTCAGCGTTTCAATACCCGATAGTTCTTGTGTCATTTTATTAAAACTATGAGACAGCTCTTCCAATTCACCGATCCCTTTAATATCAATCTTAGTATTAAAGTCACCGTTTGCTACCTTATGTATGGCGACAATTACCTTTCGGATTGGATTTAGTGCTATTCTGCTGAAAAACGCAGTTAAAGCAGGTCCAATAAAAATGCAGAGTAGAAAGAATATAAGCAACAATGATAGCGGACTTTCAGCATTACTTCCCATATTCTGTGAAGTAGGATGAGAAGGAGATATAACTCCAAAATGTTGTAGTAATATTAAACTACCTATAATTAAGAGAAGGGTCGCCACCATAACACAGAAAACAAAAATGACTAATGTTACAGTAAGAGTCAATCGCTTTTTAATAAAAACTCTCACGTGTTTTTCACCGCCTTATAACCTAGTCCACGTACTGTCACAATTTCAAATTCTGTCCAATCCCTAAACTTATCCCGAAGTCGATTAATATGGACATTGAGTGTATGATTAGCAGTTTCAGTTTCTATTCCCCAAACTTCATTCATAAGCTGCAAACGGGTAAAAATCATTTTTGGATTAGAAAGTAACTTAAATAAAAGGAGAAATTCTTTTTGAGGCAACATAACAACTGTATCTTCACGGGATACGGTGAGTGCATCATAATCAAGTATCACTTTGCCCACTTCTAGCTTGCGGTCGCTGGCAATCTTTGCTCTACGGAGAAGTGCTTTAATACGAAGGATCATTTCCTCCTCATCTAGAGGTTTTGTCATATAATCATCCGTACCAACAAGAAATCCCTGTCTTTTATCTTCAAGACTTTGCTTTGCTGAAATCATTAAGATGGGAAGAGCCTCCCATGAAAGACGAAGTTGACGTGTCAGTTCATAGCCATCCATATTGGGCATCATTAAATCAAGTACAACTAAATCAATATGCTGTTTCTCCATTAAATCAAGTGCAGCGAGCCCGTCTTCTGCGCTGAATGTTACAAAACCATTATGGTTTAAAACGATACAAATCAATTTTCTAGTATTTATATCATCTTCTACTACTAATATTTTATTCATTTGAAAGTGCCTCCTTCTATCCTCCTATTATACCTTTGAAAAATAAACTGAAAATAAACTTGTATTTTTTCATCAAGTTTATTTTCAGTTTATTTTATACTGCTAATCTATTATGTGTTCAAGCAATTAAAAAAAGGAGATTATTTGATGGAAAATATTGTTAATTTTGTTCTAGGTAATAAATTAGCCGTATGGTTGCTTACTATTATCATAACCTTATCTGGTATTTATTCAGGTACAAAGATGAAAACAGAGACGATTCCCAATATATCAGTCCCATATTTATCTGTAATGGTTGTATATTCAGGGGCAACTCCTGAAAAAGTGATGGAAGATGTATCAATTCCATTGGAACAGGTGGCAGAGGGTCTTGATCATGTAAAGACAGTGAATTCCAGCTCCAATTCCAATATGGCAAGTATTCAAATTGAGTATGAATACGGTGTTGATATGGACGAAGCTAAACGAGAGCTAGAGTCAGCAATAGGTTCAGTTAAGTTACCTGAAAAGGCACAAGAACCTACAGTATCTGCAATTAGCATGAATATGATGCCAGTTGTTGCTCTGAGTGTAACTAGTTTTAAAGAAAACATTGCAGATTTAACATCTACAGTAGAGGAAAGTCTACTTCCAAAGTTGAAAAAAATTGATGGTGTAGCAACAGCTACTACGTCTGGCCAACACACCGATGAAGTAGATGTTGTATATAACAAGGAAAAAATGTCGGAGTTAGATTTAACTGAAGATAAAGTGAAACAAGTGATTCAAGCTAGTAATCAGTCTGTTTCATTAGGTCTGTATGAATTTGAAAAAGATGAACAAGCAGTATCTATCGACGGTAAATTTATGAATGTCGATGAATTAAAAAATATGTTGATACCAGTTACGCCTAGTACTAAAAACCCTTCACCACTTGTAAAGCTAAGTGAAATTGCGGATGTAAAAGTGATAGGTAAAGTTCAATCCGTATCCCGAACAAATGGTAAAGAGGCTATTGCGATTCAAATTGTTAAGGATCCACAGGCAAACACAGTAGATGTTGTAAAAAAGGTGAAAGAAGTAGTAAAAGATGAAAAAACAAAAGTAGATGGTCTTGTTGTCGATGTGACCCTAGATCAAGGAAAGTCAATTGAAGAATCCGTTAATACTATGATCGAAAAAGCTTTATTTGGCGGTTTAGTTGCGGTATTAATTATTTTATTATTCTTGCGTGATTTAAAATCAACTATTATATCCATTATTTCGATCCCTGCTTCTATTTTCATGGCACTTCTGTTGCTTCATTGGCTGGATATTACTTTGAATATTATGACCTTGGGTGCAATTACTGTAGCAATTGGTCGTGTTATCGATGATTCCATTGTAGTAGTTGAAAATATTTATAGAAGGCTACATTTAAAAGAGGAGAAATTAACTGGCCGTGCCTTAATACGAGAAGCAACTATTGAAATGTTTAAACCAATTCTATCATCTACACTAGTAACAGTTGCCGTATTTACTCCGTTAATTTTTGTAGGTGGTATGGTTGGAGAGTTGTTTATGCCATTTGCACTAACAATGACATTCGCATTAGGAGCATCTTTGTTAGTGGCAATTACAATTGTTCCAGCATTATCACATTTTCTATTTAAAAAGAAATTGTATAGTGAGAAGACTAAAGCTAGGCATAAAGAAACAGGCGCATTATCGAACTGGTATAAGAAAGTTCTTAATGGTGCATTAAATCATAAAGTAATTACATCCATTTTAGCTATTGTTTTATTAGTTGGAAGTTTAGCTTTGACGCCGCTAATTGGATTTAGCTTTATGGGAAGCGAAGAAGAAAAAACAATGAATTTAACCTATACACCAAAAAATGGTGAACTTCGAGAAGACACTTTAAAAAATATTAAAGTGGTAGAAGAAAAAATGCTCGAACGTAAAGATATTGATGTAGTTCAATTATCCGTAACAGAAAAAGGAGATACTTCTGCTGCTATGATGGGCGGAAGTGGTGGTGCGTTAATGTATCTCATATTTGATCCAGAAACGGAGAATTTCACCGAAGTACGTGAAGAAATTGAAAAATATTTGAAAAACATTGGACAATCAGGAGAATGGAAGAGTCAAGATATGTCTTCCATATCTGGTTCTACAAACAAGGTTAGTTACACGTTCCACAGTGCAGATTTAGAGAAATTAAATCAAGCTGTGAAAGAAGCTGAAAAAGCTTTAAGTAAAAACAAGAACTTGAAAGATGTAACTTCAAGTACGAAAGATCCGTATGTTAAATATACGTTTAAAGTCGCACAAGATGAATTAATTAATTACGGTTTAACAGTAGGTCAACTTGCAATGATGTTAAGCACACAACAAACGCAAGATGTATTAACAACTGTTGAAAAAGATGGTAAAGAATTAAATGTCATAGTTCAACAAGATGAAGTTGTCCAACCAAAGTCTATCGATGATATTTTAGTTAAAGATATTCAGACAGCAACAGGAAAAACAATGCCTCTTTCCGATCTTGTTAAAGTGGAAAAAGGTTCCACTTTAAGCGCGTTGTCACGTAACAAAGGGGAATATTACGCTACTGTTTCTGGAACTGTTAAGACAGAAAATATATCAAAAGTAACTTCCGAAGTTACCAAAGAAATGGATAAGTTAGAATTATCTAAAGGGGTAACTCTAGATGTTGCGGGTGTAGCTGCGGATTATGACAGCCATTGCTACGGTTGGTGCTTTAATCCCATTAGCAGTAGGTTCCGGTGGTAGTGGATTAATCTCTAAAGGACTTGGTATTACAGTTATTGGTGGTTTAACAAGTTCTACCTTGTTAACATTGATTGTAGTTCCACTTGCTTATGAATTATTATCAAAATTTTTTAAGAAAAATCGTAAAGATGAAGTTGATAATTAATACTTCTCGAGTACAAGAGTTAAAGACAAAGATCGCTTCGGCGGTCTTTTTGTGTTGTTAAATTAAAGGAACAGCGTTCTTGTAAGATAAGAGAAATGTGAAAATAGAACAAGTTTGTGAAGAAATGTACTTAAACAATGGGGTGCTTTTGTTGAAAAAGGAACAAAAAATGATTAAACTTCTTTATAAAAAAATCATTCAATTTAACACAAGAAGAGTATGTTTTGATTAATCTTTTTTTCAAAATATGCTCTTTTCTTCACAGATCAAGGCTAATAACATTGTTCCAATTAAACTTTATTTCAAAGCTACAATAACTTATAGCTACATTTCCTAGAGACTAATAGCCTTAAAGGCTACTAAAGCAGGCTTAAGCCTAATTTTATATTTGGATATATAAGTTATAATTAACAATAATAGGAGGGTAGATTCTAAGTTAAAGTAGGTGTTGTTTTGAGTAAAATAGAATTCTATTGGAGGTTGTCCTTTTTAGTGCTGTTAGTTGGCTTGGTTATGACAAATATAATAACGAGAACTACATTTTTTACTGTAATTATTAGTATTCTTCTTTTTTATGCGGTTCCTTTTGTATTTAGAAAGAGAAAAAAACGGGAGTAATTGAAAGGAAATGGGAGATCGTAGGTTTGTTTTCTAAAGGTAGTTTTAGGGTTATTTCCCGACATGAAAATCCCGGAATTCAGCTGAAAATGGGCGAATTCCGGGATTGACTTGGATTTTAGCTTTGTAAAATGTGTTTTATGTTAACTAGAACTATATATTTTGTTAGATAACAATAAAATTGTTAAAAATGCTAGTCAATAATGGGGCACTTTCCTTTAAGAAGGAACACTGCTCATTTTTATTGAACTAAAGAACAGAAGGGTTGAAAAAGAATGAGTTTATAGAAATTAAAAATTTGGGAGGATGATAGATTGGAAAAATTTGCGTTGATTCTAATTTTAATTCTTAGTGCCTGCGGGACGACTCAACAATCAACATCTGGCGACCTAAAAACGTTCACCCATGAATTTGAACAGAATGGGCTTGCATTAAAGGCCACTATAGAGGTAGGAAAAGACATTAAAGTAGACGCATTTATTACTAATACTAGTAAGGAGACGATTATTTATAATGAGCGTTGTGGCATTCCTTTTGGAATATGGGTGAAAAAGGAAGATGCTAGTTCGTATCTGGTTACAGATAATACATTGGAAGAAAGTTGCGAAGACATATTTAATCCCGATGATTTAAGAGAAATGAAACCAAACGAAACATTTGAAAAAGAAATAACTTTTAAACGCAAGGTTCGCTTAACGAATGAACGTACTGTGAATGCATTGAGTGGTATGTATGAAATGTCCTTTTCCTTCCAACCCCATGATAATGAGAGATTCCTTTCGTCATTACCTTTAGAACTAATGAATGATAAAGAACCTGAAATAATGGCTGTGGATCAAGCAAAAGAGATGGCAAAAAAGAATAAAGAAGTGATGAAATGGTTTGACGAACATGAGAAAGAAAACATATCAATAGAATCAGAGGACGCCATTTTAAGTGAGGGGATGTGGACAGTTGCTTTTCACGCTATTCACAAAGATCGTGTTGACCGGATTATCATCAACATGAATGCTAAATCAGGGAATATTAAGGATATTCATTATGAAAAGTTAGGTAAAGACATATTGGAATTCTTAGAATAAATCGTATGACAATAGTGAAGTATGAGGAAAAACTAGATAATGATTTACAATAAATATTCAACTATTAGGTGTTTTAGTTCAATAAATAATTAAAAGGATCTTTGACTGTGAAAGATCCTTTTTACTTTGTAAAATGTGCTTTATGTTAACTAGAATGTCAATAAATACGAATTCACTTATTAAGGGGATACCTATATGAAAAAGCAGAAGATAGCTGTTGTGTTAATGCATGAAATATATGGGGTTAATAAACATATGAAATATGTACAAGAAAGGTTATTACAACAAAGGATACATGTAGTATGCCCAAATTTATTGAATAAGGAACATCCTTATACCTATTCTGAGGAAACTGCTGCTTATCAACATTTTATGCAAAATATTGGTTTTAACTATGGAATTCAACAAATTCATCAGATCATATTTGATTTGAAAGAAAGGTATCAGAAAGTAGGAGTAGTTGGATTTAGTGTTGGAGCAACTATAGCTTGGTTATGCAATAAAAATGAAATATGTGATTTTGTGATAGGTTGTTATGGATCCCAAATAAGAAACTATATAGATATTGAGCCAGTTTGTCCTACTCTTTTAATCTTTCCAACAGAAGAAAAAGCATTTAACATACATACTTTAGTGGAAACATTAGTAGAAAAAGAGAATAAAAATTTGCAGTTGAAAATTTTCCCTGGAATACATGGATTTATAGATTCATTTTCTCCTAACTATCATGAGCTATCTGCTATTCAAGCATTGCAGTGTATAGATAAGTTTTTACAAAGCAACTCTAGTTTTTGCTAATTTTATTTACTTTATTAAAAAACTTATTACTGTTTAAAATGTGTATTATGTTAACTGAATTGATAGAAGGTACTTATTTAGATATTTTAAAGTCTTATTAAACTATAGAAGCAGGATTATATAATAAGGATTAAATTTAGGAGGTGGTT
>NZ_BCVG01000145.1 GCF_001591625.1 Metabacillus fastidiosus NBRC 101226 | reverse complement strand
CCAAATCCTTGATTTTACTGGATTTTCATTACAGGGCCTTTCAGCAGGTTGTCCGAAAAGGGTTGATCTTCACCCTTTTCGGACAACCTCATAAAAAATTCACTTTGTCATTACTATAAAATGTCCATCCATATCTTCACTGCTGTTGCCGCTATTAATAATGCTAGAATGATTTGCAAAAATTTCGTATTAATCTTTTTTCCAGCCATAGCACCGAGTGGTGATGCAATTAAACTAGCAGCTATCATAATAAGTGCCGGGATGTAATCAACTTGACCTGTCGTAATTTTACCGATAGTCACCCCGATTGATGAAATAAATGTAATTGCTAATGAAGAAGCAATCGTCATCCTTGTCGGAATTTTTAATATAACTAGCATAATCGGAACTAATAAAAATGCCCCTGCTGCCCCAACAATACCAGAGCCGATACCGACGATAAAGGCAAAGGAGGCGGCAACCCATTTATTCAACTTCACCTCATCAAAGGGGATATCATCAATCCCTTTCTTCGGTATGAACATCATAACAGCTGCAATTAATGCTAAAATACCGTAAGTAATATTTATCCCGCTTTCTGTCATCACTCTTGAACCGTATCCACCTATGAAGCTTCCGGCTAAAATACTGACTCCCATATACGTAATTAATGTTTTATTTAAATAGCCACCTTTTCGATATGCCCACACTCCGCCAATCGTCGCGAAAAACACTTGCACAGCACTGATTCCAGATACTTCATGGGCGGTAAACGCCGCTAAGCCGAATAAGGGAGGAATGTATAAAAGCATTGGATATTTAATAATGGAACCGCCTATTCCGAGCATCCCTGAAATATAGGATCCTATAAATCCAATTAAGAAGATTGTAATAATAAACGTGAAATCCATCGTTCTCCCTCCTTTTCTGAGAAAGGGAACCAAAAGCGGTTCCCTTATCTATTAACCTCTTTTAATCCAAAACTTAAAAACACCATTCTCTTCTTCATCTTTTAATAACTGATGCCCACCTGATTTCACCCAGGCAGTAAGATCATTTTTGGAGCCTTTATCCGTTGTATGAATTTCTAATACTTCATCTTTCTCAAGTTCATTCATTGCTCTCTTTGTTTGTACAATCGGCATTGGGCAGGCTAAACCTTTTGCATCTAATACTTTTTTCACTTCCATCATTCATTGCCTCCTATTTGTTTTATTAACGGACAGCACAGCGATTCGGACCGATTTCCATTTCACGCTGTTCTTCTTCATCAGGATTTATTTTCCCCATATTTGTCTGACGGATTTCCTGATATGCATTTGGCTGCGGCGGTAAGTTTTCCGTTACTAATTTTCGAAATTCATTTTCATCTTTAATATTTAAGCCATGATTTTTTTCAAATAATACACCTAATCTTTCAGATACACTGCCATCTGCATTTAATTCATCGATAATCATAAAATGTGCCGGAAGAACAATTAATCGTTCTGATAATTCTCTGTAACGCTTATAGAGACTTTCTCTTAAATCCCCAACCCAGTCTTCCGCCATCCCAGCAAGATCTGGTCTTCCAATTGAATCAATGAATAAAATATCACCTGACAATAAAAACTTCTCATCTACTACGAAAGAAGTTGATCCAATTGTATGCCCCGGTGAGTATAAAGCATGAATATTAATTGCAGTGCTGCCGATCATTACTTCATTGCCATCTTCTAATGCGTTATAAGAAAAAGTTACCTCTGTCGCATCTTTTGACGGCAGCCAATACGCTGCATTTGTTTTTTCCGCAAGTTTACGTCCACCGGAAATATGGTCAGCATGTAGATGCGTATCAAAAACATTTGTAATATTTACTCCAATACTTTTAGCGAACTCAAGATAAACATCTGTCATTCTTGTTGCATCAATAACTGCTGCTTCACCGCCTGAAACGACCATATATGATAAACAGCCTTTTCCAATTCGGACGAATTGATAAATTTCTCCTTCATCTGTTAAATCTCCAACTCTCACTGGCTCCAAATGCTCACTCCAAGCTTTCATTCCGCCTTGTAAGTAAAAAACTTCAAGTCCCTCTTCTGACAACATCTCTGCAACCATGAGAGAAGATCCTTCCTTCGCACAAACAACAAGTACATCTATATTAGAAGGAATTTTCCCGAGTATTTCTTCTACACCGTCAAGCAATTCAAAATAAGGAATGTTCAAATATTGAAAGTTCTCCCCTTCAATTTTCCATTCATTGAAATCTCTTTCGTTTCGCACGTCTAAAATAAACAATTCTTCTTTATTAAATACTTTTCTCGTTACTTCTTTTGAAGTCATTATATTTAAAGACATCCAAATTACCCCCTAAGGTATATTTTATTGTAAAAAAATTTGATCAAAACGTTAGTGTAACATCCGCATCTTTAGCAAATTCCAAAAACGTGACAGCACCGCCAACTTCCATTTCATCTACAAATGCTTCTTTTTCTAACCCCATTACATCCATCGTTATTTGACAGCCGATAAATTTAACACCCATTTCTTGTGCCATCGCCACAAGCTCTGGAATTGCCGGAACATTTGCTTTTGCAAATCCTTCTTTGAAATGCTCTTTCCCCTCAGGTATCGGAAGCTCTTTATACACTTCCTTATGAATTAAATTTAATCCTTCAAATGTAAAGAAAACAGTTACTTCCTGATCTGTCGCAGCTGCTGCAGTTGCGATGTTAAATACTTTATATGCATCAAATAATCCGCCGTTGCTTGCGATAATTGCTACTCTTTTATTCATCATAGAAGCCTCCTAGTTTTGTAATACTTTCATGATGGTATTCGGATCATACCCTACAATCCATCTTCCATCGATCTCTGTCTGCGGTACTCCCATTCTGCCTGTAGCATTCAAGAGACGCTGTGCGATTTCCGGATTTTCTTCTACATTTACTTCTTTAAAGGATAGACTTTGCTCTTTTAAAAAGTTTTTTAACATGACACAATATGGACATTGATTTGTTGAATAAACTGTAATTGATTTCATCGTGTTTTTCCTCCTTAGATCTTCCATTCACTCATGCCTGGCACAACATTGAATACTTTTTCAAATCCCTTTTCAGCTAATTTTTGGCATGCAAGATCACTGCGGCTTCCTGTACGGCAAATAATGAACATTTTATCATCCTTGTTTAATTCATTTAAACGCTTTTCTAATTCTCCTAAAGGAATTGAAATCGCCTGCGGAATATGGTTAAACGCGTATTCTGCTGCTTCTCTTACATCAAGTATGACAATGCTTTCATCTTCTTTCAATTGCTTCTCTAACTCTTCATTGTTTACTACATTTGGATATTTTCTTTCTATAGCCTCATCATTCGATGATTTTCTTAAATAATGCTTTAATACATCGTCTTCTTCAACTGTCCCTAAATATTGATGTCCTGAGCTCTGTGCCCATGCTTTCATATCAGCTTTTGAACCTTTGTCTGTTGCCTGAACTTCTAATACTTGGCCTGATTCTAAATTATTCATTGCTTTTTTTGTTTTTACGATTGGCATTGGACATGCTAATCCTTTTGCATCTAAAATAATATCTGCTTTTATATTTCTCATAATAAAACCTCCTATTTTTATACCGGTAAGGGTATATAATTTTCCGAAAAAAATTACTCTGTTTTTCCTTCCCAAGAAAGCATTCCACCAGTCATATTCATAACTTTATATCCATAACTGTTTAAAAACTGACATGCCTGACCGCTTCTTCCGCCAGAACGACAGACAAGAATATATTCTTTTGATTTATCTAACTCAGACATTCTTGCTTCTAATAATCCTAAAGGAATATTAACAGTTCCTTTTATCTTTCCCTCTGCTACTTCTCCAGCTTCACGGACATCAATTATATTTAAACTTTTTCCTTCCCCTATCAGTTGCTCCACTTCTTTGGAAGTTATTTCTTTCACCATACAGTCCTCCCTGTCTATTTATCATACCCAGGCACCCATACCGCCTTTTACATTTGTCACTTGTTTAAAGCCTCGTCTTTTCAATAATTTACTCGCTTTATTACTTCTCATCCCACTTTGGCAAATGACGATGACCTCTTTTTCTTTTGAAAGTTCCTGTGCTTGATTTTCCAGCTGATGCAGTGGAATGTTTTTAAATCCTCGAATATGATTAGCTTTAAACTCACCAGGTGTTCGGACATCAATATATTGCTTATTTTTATCATTTAGCTCCTTTGCTAACTCAGCTGTGGTAATTTGTTTAACACCTTTTGTCGGCAGAAAGCGCTGGATAAAAAAGATCATAATGAGCGTAATAAGAATATAGTTTATATACTCCATCTTATTTCCCCCTTAAGAAAATTCAAATAAATAAATTTACATTACCTTCTTCAGCATCTGCTAAATAGGCAGCAACACCAGCATATTCAATATTATTTAAAAGCTCTTCCTTTTGAAGACCTAATAAATCCATCGTCATCGTACATGCTACTAACTTCACTTCTTGCTCCTCGGCCATCTCAATTAACTGCGGCAATGTCATTGCATTATGTTTTTTCATTACATTCTTAATCATTTTCGGGCCAAAACCGGAAAAGTTCATTTTGGAAAGTCCCATCTTATCTGCACCTCTTGGCATCATTTTCCCAAACATCTTTTCCATAAATCCTTTCTTAAGCGGAATGGTTTCATCTTTACGCAATGCATTCAGTCCCCAAAAAGTATGAAAAATTGTTACTTCATGATCATAAGCGGCAGCGCCATTTGCGATAATATAAGCTGCCATAGCCTTATCATAATCACCGCTGAATAATACAATTGTTGTTCTTTTCTTTTCCATTTATCATTTCCTCCTTATACCTATAAGGGTATATTCTATTATAAAAAAATTTAGCCTTTTTTCAACCAAAACTTTAGTACTTCATTTTCCTCTTCATGTTTGATTAATTCATGACCTCCTGATTTAGCCCATGCAGTAAGATCATTTTTAGCACCTTTATCTGTTGTATGGATTTCCAATACTTGACCCGTTTCTAATTCGTTCATTGCTTTTTTTGTTTTTACAATAGGCATTGGACATGCTAAACCTTTTGCATCTAACACTTTATCTACAGTCATTTTTCATTCCTCCCATTTACTTTTTACCATTACCCGTAAGGGTATAATATCAAAAGAAAAAAATATTGTCAACTATACTTCTTATGTGCTTTTCACGAGCAGATTAACGGCATCTTTTATTAATTCATCTGCTTGTTCTCCTTTTTCATTCGCTTCTAACACGCACTCAACTAAGTTGAAACTGACAATCACTCCTACTGTCCGGTCTATCGCTGAACGGGCAGCAGATAACTGTGTAATCACTTCTTTGCAATCTTTATTGTCTTCCATCATTCTCAAAATCCCCCGAAGCTGTCCTTCCATTCGCTTTACCCGGTTTTTGATTTGGTCATTATATTGCATAACAATTCCCCTTTCTTTTATATTTCTAAATACTGCTTTACCCGCAGGCACAATCGGTTAAAGTATATCCTGTAACGTTAAAGCCTCTTCTTCTAAAAAAGCGGATACTTATATTCCTTTCAAGAAAATTGGAAGCTATAATATGAACTTCTCCACCCGGTACTTCGTGGAAATATCTTTTTAAATATCCGACCGGGATATGAACAGACTCATGTTCAGAGTCTTTATATGATTGAGTGTAGTCTCTAACATCTACAACCGTTAAGGAATTTATGCTGCTACTCGGTTCATTCATACATGGAACTCCCCAAATAGGAAAATATCTTACATAAAGGAATCCGATAATTAATCCGAGTAATATAACAATTAAAAATATCATCTTTATCCCTCATTAAATTATTAAGAATTACTAACAAGGTTTATATTATACCCACATAGGTATATTGTCAATAACCATTTGAACATAAAAAAGATACTTCTTCCATTCTCTATAACTAATTAAGCTAATATTGAATCCATTATCTATAAAACGATGTACAATATACAAACAGGAGGTATCGAAATGAACTGGGAAACTATTATCGAAATAGGTAATATCATCTTTGTCATTGCAATAATTTTTCTAATTCTTTATGTACTCGCTGTCTTAATGAATATTATAAGATGGCTAAGAAAGGGTAAAAAAAGAAAAATGAACAGAAATAACAAAAAAAGCAGAGGAACTGACAGCTATAGCGATTCTTTTTGGGATGTGTTTAATGTTTCAGGCAGTGATGGAGACGGCGGGAGCGGAGGTGACAGCGGCGGTGATGGAGGAGGCGGCGGAGACTAATCATCTTGTTAAAATATTTCTTTTTAGACCATAATAACCTTGACGTTTACAATACATAAGTACGAGGTGGATATAAAATGACGATTGTACGTCTTGGTTATGTAGCAATGAGTATGGAACTCCAAAATGCATCACCATCGAAAACGATGACATTTGCACAGTTTCAAAAAATTGAGGATCGGGAAGCCGCTCTCCGGAAATTAGAGAGAATCGCACTTTCGAATCTGGAAAATACACTAAGGCTATTAAAACATAATGCTGCTTCCGATATTCATTTTTACCGGTTAACATCAAGACTTATCCCGCTTGCAGGCCACGAGGAACTTCTTGACTGGAATTATATGAAGCCGCTTAAAGAGGCACTTCGAGAAGTTGGAAACTTTGCAAATAAACATGAAATAAGGATCGATTTTCATCCTGATCATTTTGTTCTTATTAATTCCACTGAAAAACATATTTTAAAAAATTCCATTAAAACATTAAAACTTCACTATTTATTATTAAAAGGAATGGGAATTAATCCTGTCCACCGCTGTGTCATGCATGTCGGAGGCAATTATAAAGAAACTGAGAAATCATTAGAACGTTTTATCGATAACTGGATGGATATACCGAATCCTATCCAAAAGATGATTATGCTTGAAAATGATGATACTTCTTTTACATTGGATGATACTCTTTATCTATGTGAAAAATTAGAAATCCCGCTCGTATTTGATTATCATCATCATCTTGCTCACCATGAAAATGAAAATTGGCGGGAAAATTGGGAACGTGTCGTCCATACATGGTCTTCTTCCCCTTTACCTATTAAGATGCATATATCAAGTCCAAAAAGTGATAAGGAGTTCCGCCATCATTCTGATTATGTAGATATTAAGATGTTTTTTAACTTTTTAAAAGAAATAAACGGAAGCATTCCGCAGATTGATTGTATGATTGAAGCAAAACAAAAGGATGCCGCCCTTTTTCGGTTGATGGAGGATGTAAAGAAAAGAAATGATGTCGAACTAATTGACGGGTCTTCTTTTCACTTAAAGTAAAAAGAGCAGGTAAATGACCTGCTCTGCTTTAACTAGCAATCCTCTGCTTTATAATGATGAAGCGGTGGCGGGACCAGCCAGCCTTTTTCTTTATTCAGTCTTAGTACTTTTGCTGCAAGTGCCGCTTTTTGAAGATGAAATTGTCCAAACATCATTGCAATATCTTCCCGGACACATTGTCCGATAATAGAGCTGCATGTTACTAGCCCTTGGGCAATATGCATAGAAAGAGCAGCAGCTATTTCTGGATCCTGAAAACGTGCGCCTATTGGAATATCTTCCAAACATGCCTTAGGTCTTTCAGGCGGTGTCGGAGGCAGCCCAACCCCATTTTCTTTCAGTAATGTCTCAATCTGTTTTATTTCTTGCTGTCCACCGTTAATTGCTTCCTCAAGTAATTTATACAAGTCTTCGTCCCCAGTATGATTTAAATGGGTTTGATAGCCTGCAACCAACCCTTTAGCCGTTAAAAGAAATGACCATGTACTGAAGACTTCTCCATAATGCATTGGTTCATCTGTCGGATTCCCGCTTAAAATGCCCATTATGACTCTCCTCACTTTATTCATTGTTTAGTGCCACCTTCCCTTAAAAGCACGTTTATATCATCTCCAGTTCTTATTTTTTTATTTAACAAGCAGGTTTTTTCTTAAATAAAGTGAAACTTCCATC
>NZ_BCVG01000144.1 GCF_001591625.1 Metabacillus fastidiosus NBRC 101226 | reverse complement strand
TTACTGCTCGTTAAGGCTAGGATAAAAACATAAAAAAAGGCTGATCTTTATCGACCAGCCTTTATTGCTCTTAAGAAAATATATTTGTCATACGTTTTGTCATTCTCTTCATTCCGCGATTTGCTGTTCTATTGTTGCGTGAATAATAATAAGCTGCTGCTCCTAAACCGACAGCGGCTAATGATGTAATAGTACGTCTCATAATGTTTATCCCCCTTATTTAACATTACATACTTATTGACCGATCATCATCAGAAAATAAATCATCAAGTGAACTTAATGTTCCATCCTCTTCCACTTGATGTGTTAATATTTTTCCTTTTGCAACAGAAAGTTCAATAAAGCAGCCCCAGCAATAATATTGATTTACACCGATTTTTCCTAAGTCTTTACTTTTGCAATTTGGACAAATTAACAAATGGACACACCTCTTTACGGTTCGAACTCCATGACGATTGCATCTTTACTTATTGCCAAAGGTTGTCCAGTAGCTTTAACTACCTTCTTCCCCTCTGCCAAATCCGCAAAGAAACCATCCGTCAATTCATATGCTTCAATTCTACCCATTTGAGGTGAAAAATATACATCATCTAAAAGCCCTATTTTATCACCAGTTTCAGTGAAAACTGCTTTGAAACGGAGCTGATCGTATGTTTCAAACTCATAACAGCTCTTCATTTCCTGACAAGTCAGCAGTCGCTCTTCACTTTGAATCATGACACCATCATCGCCAAGAGCTTGAATCACATCAATTGGAATAAATCGATCACGTTTAAATAATCCTTTGCCGTCCATCACAAGTCCAATTACAAAACCTTTAGGAGAAAAGCATAAATCCTCAACAGTACCAATTAATTTTGCTGTTTTCTGATTATAAATGGGGAGACCTTTTACTGTTTTAAATGTTCGCAAAGAGAGACCGCCACCTTCTTCGAACATTTATCGGGTAAATGAAACCCCCGACCGGTTCAGCTGACTATCCACACGAAATAAAAGCGTCAAGTGATAGAAGCTGTCCCTTTTTATATCATTGATCTTTTTAAATAAGTTCATGCAGGGCAACGTTTTCCAATTAAAAAAGCTGCCTGATAAAAGGCAGCTTAATCATTAATTTAAAATTGTAACTTTGACACTTTTCTTGCCCCAGTTCAATGCATCACGTTTCGATGGGAAGAATACATCAATTCTTTTTCCCTTAATAGCACCGCCTGTATCAGCAGCAATTGCATTTCCATATCCTTCTACATGAACTTCTGTACCTAATGGAATAACTTTAGGATCAACCGCAATTACTTTTTTATCTGAGTTCTTCTTTAAATTAATACCAGTTGCTGTTATTCCTGAACATCCTTTGCAGCTTGCTGTATATGCGGAAGCAGTTACTGTTAATTCCTGTACACTCTCCTGTGTACTCGCAACTTCTTTTGATTTTTCTTCCGCTAATACTAATTTATCATTTGGCTTAATAATATCTGAATTTAAGTTGTTCCACTTTTTAATGTCTTTTACAGATACACCATGTTCCTTCGCGATTTTATATAATGTATCGCCTTTTTTTACAGTCACTTCTTTTGCAGCTGCAGATGCAGTCCCTGTAAATGCAATTGCAATAATAAAAGCAGTGAACATTGTAAAAAATAGTTTCCTCATGAAAGTACCCCCTGTTTTTGCTTTAATTAGCTAACATGGGTACAATCATAGCATGCCAACTTTTCAAAACAGGGACAAACACGTTATAAATTGATGACCAACTTAACAACTTCGACATAAATATTACATTTAGGTTACAATATTTCAAATTAACTTGAAAAATGACTTTATTTTAATCCATAAAATCGAACGGTGTAATTCCTTCCATACCAATATTCGCGTCCTTAATATCAAATGGAAGCTCTTTTTGTAATTCATCGAGCTCAGATGCACCTGTCAGCTTCATTGTCAGTGAAGTTTGTCTTTCAGCGCTCTCATTATTTGAAATCCCCCACTCCAAGGCCTCTTTTTCTCCACATAAAATAAGGAATTGCTTACTTCTTGTTATCGCTGTATAAATTAAATTTCTCCTGAGCATGCGATAATAGCCTTTCACAATCGGCAAAACGACGATTGGAAATTCACTTCCTTGCGATTTGTGGATAGAACAGCAAAATGCATGTGTGAACTGATTAAAATCTTGTTTCGTATATGTAACTTCATTCCCATCAAAGGAAATAACAATCATATCTTCTTTTTCAGTATTTTCTTTCGCATAGAAAATGGAAACAATTTCTCCAATATCACCATTAAACACATTGCTTTCAGGCTGATTAACGAGCTGAAGTACTTTATCACCATTGCGGTAAATGACATCCCCAAACTTTAACTCCCGTTTCCCCTCTATTTTCGGGTTAAAAATTTCCTGTAAAATGAGGTTAAGCTGATCAATTCCGGCTGAGCCGCGATACATCGGAGCAAGTACTTGAATATCCTTTGCAGTATAACCTTTTGTCAGTGCATTTTTAATTACCTTTTCAACAGCTTCTTTTATTTGGACTTGGGTGCACTGAATGAAGGAACGGTCCTTCGTTGGCATCGTAACGTTTTGAGGCAATCTCCCGCTTTTAATTTCATGTGCAAGCTCAATAATGGAAGAGCCCTCCGCCTGACGATAAATATCTGTTAATCTGACTGTTGAAACAATATGAGATATAAGTAAGTCACGGAGTACTTGTCCCGGACCAACAGATGGCAGCTGATCTTCATCACCAACAAGAATTACTTGCATTTTATCTGGCAATGCTTTAAAAAGCTGATTCGCAATCCAAATATCGACCATTGACATTTCATCAACGATTAATAACTTCCCCGAGATTGGATTATCTTCATCATGCTCAAAACCTTCCGCACCGTTCCATTTTAATAAACGATGAATCGTGACAGCCGGAAGTCCTGTTGCTTCACTCATCCTTTTTGCTGCTCGCCCTGTCGGTGCTACTAATAAAATTGGAAAAGGTTCATCCTTCTTATAATCGGCTGGTTCTAATGAACAGCCATGAAGATCCGCATACAGCTCAACTATTCCCTTTATAACAGTCGTCTTTCCAGTTCCCGGCCCTCCTGTTAAGAGAAGCATTGGTGACATTAATGCCGTTTGTATCGCTTCTTTCTGTGACGGAGCATATTGCACTTTCATTCTTTCTTCCAAGTTTCCTAATGAAAGAAGGAACTCTGATTCAGGAAAAAGCTCATCATAGTCCGTTTGCTGCATGATTCTTTTGATATGATTGGAAACACCTTGTTCGGCATAATATAAGGCAGGTAAATAGGCACGGTCTTCTTCTATTATTATCCGTTTCTTTTCCCCAAGTGAAATAATTTCCTGCGCTATATCTGTCTCTATAATTTTGTCCCTTTTTCCATGATCAAGTAATTCTTTCGATTGTACAATCAACTGTTCAAGATGGATAAAAACATGCCCTTCCTGATTCGATAAGTTTTCGATTGTGTAAAGACATGCCGCTTTAATCCGCTCAGAGTTATTACCTGAAATTCCGATGCGTTCTCCCAATGTATCTGCACGTACAAAGCCTATACCTTCCACATCGGAAATGAGCTTATAAGGATTTTTCTGTATGATTTCAAGTGTCTGATCCTGATATGTTTGGTAAATTTTCATCGCAAGCTGCGGACCGAAACCAAGTTCATTTAAAGAGATCATAATCTGCTCTAATCCTTGATGCATCTTAATCGTATCAACTAAAAGACCTGCTTTTTCCTTATTTAATTTAGGTACCTTATTAAGGACAGAAGGGTCTTGCATTATTTTTGAGATCGCTGTTTCACCGAGAGTTTCTACAATTGACTCTGCTGTTCTTTTACCGATTCCCTTAAATAAATCACTTGATAAATATTGGATAATTCCTTCCTTCGTCTGAGGAATTTCTTTTCTATAATGTTCAACCTGGAATTGCAAGCCGAATTTCGAATGATTGATCAGTTTTCCAAAGAAGGTATATACTTCATCTTCATGCAAGAGAGGGAAATATCCCGTAACCGTTATTTCTTTATCCTCGATCTGCTCAGTTGTTTCTTGAATTCTTACTTTTAATACAGTATATAAATTCTGCTCATTATGAAAAATAACAACTTTTATTAATCCTTTTACAAACCGCTCATCTTCTGTAAATAAATCCTGCTCCTGCATGAGTATTAACCTCCCTTCCCACCGTTAGATTACATTACCCTTCACTATTCATTAATTTTAAAGCATGTCCTGCTAACATATGCCCCGGGTCATATTTAAGAGCTGATTCAAACATTTCTTTTGCCAAATCCGGTTTATCATGAAAAACATAGGCGACGCCTAAATTATAATAAGCATCAGCATGCTCTTCGTCTTTCCTAATTACAGCTTGGAACTGTTCAACAGCTTCATCGATCATTTCAAGTCCTGCTAAAGCTAATCCGTATTGAAACCTCGCTTCCACATCTTCCTCATTTAATTCAACTGCACGCTGAAGATACGGCAAGGCTAATTTTCCCTGGTTAAGATTCTGGTGTGACAGTCCTATCATAAAATAAAGATCACTTTCATCCAGACCTTTTTTTAATGCTTCTAAATACATTTTTCTCGCTTCGTCAAATTGCTCTTGATTAAAATAAATATTTCCTGCTCCGTAGTAAGCAGTAGCTGCATTTTCATCTATTTCAATCGCTTTTTCATAAAAACGTAGTCCTTTTTCAAATTCGTTTAGCCCCGCAAGCAAGTTTCCGAAATTTATATAATGAACCGGTTCTGTCGGATTTTCCGCAATCGCTTCAGAAAAATATGCTGCTGCTTCTTCATATTTTCCTGCCTGCATCGCTTGAATTCCTAATTGATTTTTATCCATATACAATCCCCCTGAGATTTAAAAGTAAACAGCGAAAGGGTCTGCCTCTCCAACACAATATATAGTATGAAATACTATATAAATGTAGTGTGAGAGGTCAGACCCTACTACCGTCTTAAATATCGTAAGTGACAGCCTCTTTAGCAAACATACGTAAGCTTTTCACCGTTTTTAAACACTTCATTGATTGTGCCTCCGCCTAAACATACTTCTCCATCGTAAAATACGACAGCTTGTCCAGGTGTAACTGCCCTTATCGGGTTTTTAAATGTAACTTTTGCTGTTTTATCAGTCAGCATTTCTACATGTACTTCATTATCAGCCTGGCGATAACGGAATTTTGCTGTACAATCGAAGCTGTCTACCGGCTGATCCGACACCCAGTGAACGTCTGCTGCGGTGATGGAATCAGAGTATAACAACTCATTATGGAAGCCCTGATCAACATATAAAATATTTTTCTCAAGGTCTTTTCCGACAGCAAACCAAGGCTCGCCGCTTCCGCCGATACCAAGTCCATGACGCTGTCCGATCGTGTAATACATTAAACCGTCATGTTTCCCTTTTACAACACCATCCATTGTTTGCATAACACCAGGACGTGCTGGTAAATAACCACTTAAAAATTCTTTGAAATTCCGTTCACCGATGAAGCAAATGCCTGTGCTGTCTTTTTTAGATGCAGTTGCAAGATTTGCTTTTTCAGCTAATTTACGTACTTCTGATTTCTCAATATCTCCAATTGGGAACATAACTTTTGACAGCTGTTCTTGTCCAAGCTGATTCAAAAAATATGTCTGATCTTTATTTTCATCCAGTCCCCGGAGCATTTTGTACTCACCGTCACGGTATTCTACGCGTGCATAGTGACCAGTTGCTAAATAGTCAGCACCAAGAGACATTGCATGTTCTAAAAATGCTTTAAATTTAATTTCTTTATTACACATAACATCCGGATTCGGAGTTCTTCCTGCTTTATACTCATTTAAAAAATAAGTAAATACTTTATCCCAATATTGCTTTTCAAAGTTTACAGCATAATATGGAATACCGATTTGATTGCAAACAGCAATAACATCGTTATAATCTTCTGTCGCTGTACAGACACCATTTTCATCTGTGTCATCCCAGTTTTTCATAAAAATTCCGATGACATCGTAACCGTGTTCCTTTAAACGCAGTGCTGCAACAGATGAGTCAACACCGCCGGACATACCGACAACGACACGGATATTTTTTCGATCTTCGTTCAACACTTTACACCTCCCGGGCATTTCTAAGCTGTTAATCGTTTCACTATTTTAGCAGTCTCGTTTGCAGCCCGTGTTACTTCTTCCATCGTCGTTCCTAAACCAAAACTGATGCGGATAGAGGAAGTAATTCTCTCAGAGCCTTTTCCAAACATGGAAACTAACACGTGGGAAGGATCAATTGAACCTGCTGTACAAGCGGAACCGCTTGAAACAGCAATGCCCGCTAAATCCATATTCACTAATAAAGATTCAACATTCGTTCCTGGAAAATAAATATTTAACAAATGCGGTAACCCTTCTAATGAACCATTAACATGAAATGCGAGTTCTTGCTTCTTAAAAATTGATAACATTGTATCTTTAAACTGTTTATATTGTCTAACTCTTTGCTCACGTGAAGTAATAGCGAGCTGTGCCGCTTTTCTTAATCCAACAGCTCCAATAACATTTTCTGTTCCGGCACGTCTTTTGAGCTCCTGTTCTCCGCCGTAAGATAATGAGTTAAACTTTCTTCCTTGTTTAGCATAAAGAAAGCCAGTCCCTTTTGGACCATTAATTTTATGAGCGGACACAGACATAAAATCGATGTTTAGTCGTTCTACATGTATTTCTTCCATCCCATACGCCTGAACAGCATCTGTATGAAAATAAGCTTGGTGATCTTTTAAAATCTCCCCAATCTCTGCAATCGGCTGAATCACTCCTACCTCATTGTTTCCATACATAATCGTTACTAAAATCGTTTCAGCTGTAAGAGCATTTTGAAGCTCTTCCAATGATATTCTTCCCTCTTCATCCACACCTAAATATGTCACTTGGAATCCTTGTTTTTCTAAATAATGACAAGCGTGAAGAACAGCATGATGCTCAATTTCAGAAGTAATAATATGTCTGCCCTTTTCTTTATTAGCAAGTGCAGTGCCAATAATTGCAAGATTATCTGCTTCCGTTCCGCCGCTCGTGAAAATAATTTCACTTGGTTTTGCCCCGATGCTCTCGGCTAACGCTGCTCTCGATTCATCTAACAGTCGTCTGCTCTCCCTGCCGAAAGAGTGGATGCTCGATGGATTCCCAAACACTGTTTGCATGTATGGCAATATTTCTTCTATCACATCTGGATGTAACGGAGACGTTGCCGCATGGTCTAAATAAATGCGTTCCAACGTAATCACTCCCTAAGTCTTTGATTTTAAATATAAAACATATACGGTTCCTGTTCACTGTCTGTATAGCTTGCAAGATCTTCCAATGTTGTGCCGTCAAGTACACCTTTAACAGCATCACGAATTTTTATCCATAACTCTCTTTTAGCAGGTTCTTCATCTTCCAGCACTTCAACTGGACTTATAGGCCCCTCAAGAACACGAATAATATCACCAGCAGTTATGCTTGCCGGCTCATCACCTAAAATATATCCGCCATATGCACCTCGAATACTTTTAACGAGACGTGCGTTTCTTAATGGAGCAATTAACTGCTCTAAATAATGCTCAGATAAATCATGTGTTTGCGCGATACTTTTTAAAGATGTTGGACCTTCACCATGCTTTCTGGCAAGTTCAATCATTATAGTCAGACCGTAACGTCCTTTTGTAGAAATTTTCATATTTTGCACCCCATTTTCCATTCCGGAGACTCATCGAATCTCCATTTTAAAACCTAGTTATATTTTATTTTAAAATAATTAATTTGATTTTACAAAACGATCATATTTAACCTATGCTATTATAGCATACTATGAGCTTTAAATCAGTTAAACCAACTTATCTTATAGAGAAAGGTCATTTCTTTAAAGTGAAATATGCATCAGTACGGTTTTCTCAATAATTAGTTGAAGTAACTAGAACCTCGAGCCAGTCTACGAAATACAGGATAAAAAATCCCAACTAGAAGCGGAACGAACGAAGAGGTGCTAAACTTTATATA
>NZ_BCVG01000143.1 GCF_001591625.1 Metabacillus fastidiosus NBRC 101226 | reverse complement strand
CTGATAGAAGTTTCACTTTATATGTCGTTGTAAAGCTCCTTTAAGTTCGGCTCACTATCATAAAAACTCCTGCTGATCATAGTATAATTTTTCCATCCTATGTAAAAAGACTTTCTCAGATGATTAATCATTGTATAATAGGAACTAGATTAATATCGTACTAGGAGGAAGAAGATGGTTCATACAGAAGTGATGCACCCGGTGCTTAAGAGAGTAATAGATAATATTGAAAATGTGATGGTTGGCAAAAGGGATGTGTCTGTATTAAGCCTTGTTGCACTTTTAGCGAATGGACATGTTTTGTTAGAAGATGTACCAGGGGTCGGTAAGACGATGATGGTTCGTGCACTTGCAAAATCCGTTGGTGCTGATTTTAAAAGGATTCAATTTACACCTGATTTATTACCGTCAGATGTAATTGGTGTATCTATTTATAACCCAAAAGAAATGGAATTTGAATATCGTTCCGGTCCAATTATGGGCAATATCATATTAGCAGATGAAATTAATCGGACTTCTCCGAAATCGCAGGCAGCTTTATTGGAAGGAATGGAAGAAGGAAGTGTTACTATTGATGGGGTAACAAGACCCTTATCAAGACCGTTTTTTGTTATGGCAACACAAAATCCAATTGAATTTGAAGGAACATATCCTTTACCAGAAGCACAGCTTGACCGCTTTTTATTTAAATTAAAGATGGGTTATCCTTCAATAGATGAAGAGATTCAAGTGCTTTCTTTAGCAGAAAAGGAGAAACCAATTTATCAAGTAGAAGCTGTTATTACAAAAGAGGAGTTAACCCGGTTCCAGCTGGAAATTCATGATGTGTATGTTGATGAGGTTATTAAAGAATATATTGTTAATCTCGTAACAGAAACGAGAAATCATCCTTCAGTTGCTTTAGGTGCAAGTCCTCGTGGATCAATTGCTTTAATGAAAGCAGCACAAGCATATGCATTTTTATATGGGAGAGGTTATGTTATCCCGGATGATATTCAATTTTTAGCACCTTACACACTTTCTCACCGTATTATTTTACGGTCAGAAGCTAGGTTTGAAGGGAGAATGGCGGAACATATTGTTCAAGATATTATAAAAATTACGGAAGTGCCTGTGCAAAGGTCGCTGAGTCGTTAATGGAAAAATTGATTAGCAAATTAAAATATAGTTGGAAGTTATTTTGTCTTTTGCTGTTAACAGTTGTTGTCTTTTGTTACGCAATGTTTCAGGGTGGTTTTGTCAGCTGGTTTTTATTTTATAGTTTTTTACCTTTTGCATGCTACTCTCTTATTCTATCTTTCTATCCGTTACATCATTTTCAAATTGAAAGATCGATTAATCAAGAGCAGTTTTCTATTGGAGATACATTTCAGGCTAAAATTATAATTAGGCGCAAATTTCCCTTTCCGTTATTTTATCTCATTGTAGAAGATATAGTTCCTTATAAACTAAGAGAAAGTGAATCTGAAGATGAATCGAAAAAAATATTATTTCCTTGGTTTAAAAAAACAATCACATATGAGTATAAATTATTAAATGTTCCTCGTGGAGAACATGTATTTACAGCTATTCGTCTTAAAACTGGTGATTTATTTAGTCTGATTGAAAAAGAATCCTTCTTTCATCTTGAAAGTAGCTTTCTTGTTTATCCAAAATACATTAATCTTGATCAAGTTAAGCAAGTTGGAAATGTGGAACAAGGGAGTACGGGTACTGCGAG
The DNA here is from genome assembly GCF_001591625.1 of Metabacillus fastidiosus NBRC 101226. Taxonomy (GTDB): domain Bacteria; phylum Bacillota; class Bacilli; order Bacillales; family Bacillaceae; genus Metabacillus; species Metabacillus fastidiosus. Next base: position 6,403 of record NZ_BCVG01000143.1, on the reverse strand, counting down.
AAGCTTTTGGGAAGAGACAACTATAGCGGTTGGGGTAAGGGATTACCAGCCGGGAGATCGCTTTTCATCGGTTGATTGGAAAGCGACTGCTAGACGCGGCTCTATTATGACGAAAGAATTTGAACAAATGAAGAGCACAGATGCCGTCGTAATAATGGACAGGAGTAAAACAGAGAAATTTGAATTAGTCGTAATATTTACTGCATCCATTATTCGTGCGCTTATTAAGAATAATGTAAATGTTGGTCTTGTTTCGGCAGGCAGGGAAGAAGCTGCTTTTCCTTTACAGTCAAATGAAAAACATTTAAGAGATATATTCTGCCATCTTGCAAAAGTAGATTGTGATAGTGAACGATCATTAGCAGCAGTATTAAATGAAAATATTAAATGGGATGAAAGAAAAGCTAGAAATATAATTATTACAGCGCATATAACAATTGATTTAGTGAGAAAGCTTGAATATTTATCAACCTATTCATTATATGTAATAAAAGAAGAGGGAGAACAGACGACGATTGAAGAACAGGTTATGCTAGAGCGATTAATGAAGCGTCAAGCAACAATAAAAATTATTTATGAGGGACGTTTCCATGATGGGTTTAAAGAGGTGAATAGTAGATGAGGTTTAAAGAACAGAATCCAAGTGCTTTCATTTACTATTTTTTTGCATTTCTTTTATTATCAGAGTGGCTTAGTCCATTGCAAAAGTTTACTGATACGGCAAATACTTATATTTTTATGCTCTTTATCGGTGTAAGTTTTTTATTAACTTTCCTAAGAATAAAATGGTTTGTCGTTTTTCCTATTAACATTTCTATAATTTTATATTTTTTGTACGACATATACTATAAAGATCATTATAATGGAAGTTCATGGATAGGCCAGTTTCTGGAAGAGATTGTTCATAATACAGATTTAATTCGTCATACGATGTTGAATGATATGACATCGCCGTTTCGAACGATGTTATTTTTTATTCTGCTTTGGCTATTAGTTTATTTGATTCATTATTGGATCGTTTATCAAAGAAAAATTCTATTCTTTTTTCTTATTACGATTATTTATATTACTGTTCTTGATACATTTACCCCTTATGATGCAACGTTTGCGATTATTAGAATCGTTTTAATTGGTTTCTTTATGATTGGTTTACTATCTTTTGACCGCCTTAAGGAAATGGAAAGATTAAAGGTAGGACGTTTCGTAAGCTTTCGCTGGATATTACCTTTATTCTTCTTTATCGCCATTTCTATTGTGGTCGGATTATTAGCACCGAAATCGGCACCACAGTGGCCAGACCCTGTTCCTTATTTTAAAGCTTATGGACAGAATATAGAAAATAACAATATTTCAGGTGTGAAGAAAATCGGTTACGGGACAAATGATGAAAAACTTGGCGGTGCTTTTGTAGCAGATAATACCGAAGTTTTCAGTCATATGTCAGAGGATCGACATTATTGGAGGGTTGAAACAAAGGATGTTTATACGGGTAAGGGATGGGAAGTATCCGGCTCTGATGCAGATGAAATCAATTTAGCAGATATTAACTATAATATGGGCTGGATAGAGGATGGAGTGAAGAAAGAGAAATTCTCATCAACTGTCAAAATAAATAAAAGTTATTCGCATTCACATATTATTTATCCTTTTCAGTTGAAGAATATTTCTACTAATTCATCTGTTTCATACTATATCAATCCAACTACAGAGTTAATTACAGCAAAATCGGATGGAAGAGAACAGCAGTTATCGGAATATCTTGTTGATTATGAAATACCACGATATGATGTAAAGGAACTTGAAAAAGTAACACAGTCAGAAAATGAGCGTTATACCCAGCTCCCGGATTCATTGCCAGACAGGGTGAAGAAGTTAGCTGAAAGTGTTACGGCTGATAAACATGACCAATTTAGCAAAGTTAGGGCAATTGAAAATTTCCTCGGTTCTTCGGAATTTAAATATGAAACGAAGGATGTTGCTGTTCCAAAAGGGAACGAGGATTATGTTGACCAGTTTTTATTTGAGACAATGCAAGGCTACTGTGACAATTTTTCAACATCTATGATCGTTCTCTTACGTTCGGTTGATATTCCTGCCAGATGGGTGAAGGGATATACTGAAGGAGAGTTTCAACAAATATCCGAAGGGAATTTGAAGCAATATAAAGTAACGAATAATAATGCTCATTCCTGGGTGGAAGTTTATTTCGATGGAATTGGATGGGTTACATTTGAGCCGACAAAAGGCTTTTCAAATCCATATGATTTTACTTATAATAGTGAAAGAACGAATGTAACAGGAGAAGAAGAGAAGAAAGAAGAGCCTAGTAAACAGGAACAGTCACAAGAAAACAAGGAAAAAGACAGTTCTGAAAATAAAAGCTTACAACTTTTTTCTATCCGGTTCGGCAATCTCATTCTTTATATTTCGATTATTTTAATTGGGGTATTTGTATTGATTTGCTATAAAAAGAGAAGAATATGGCTATCAAAAATAATTATCTCTAAATATAAAAAAAGAAGAGATGATGAAGTGTTTTTTAAAGCGTATAATGCGTTGTTAAAGCAGCTTGAAAGGTCAGGTTTAAAGCGTAATAAAGGCCAGACACTTCGTGAATATGCGATTATTGTTGATCATTATTTTAATAATGACGATATGACTAAATTAACAGCCAATTACGAAAGAACTCTGTATCATCATGCGAGTGTTAAAGACACATGGGACGAGTCTGCAGAGATATGGAAAAATTTAATTAAGCGAACAGCATCTTGACCTATGTTTCAGAGATTGTTAGAATAATGAGATTGTATAGTGAATAAGCACCTTCATATATACTAAGGGAATATGGTCCTTAGAGTTTCTACCGGGTTTCCGTATAATAACCTGACTATGAAGGCAGAATAGGTATATGCTTAGCTAGAATTCTGCCTTCTTTTCATGAGAAGCATAATTCTAGCTTTTTATTTTATCCGACTAATGGAGTGATTTAATATGTCAAGCATTAATAATGAAATCGTTGTTGTACTGGACTTTGGAAGTCAGTACAATCAATTAATTACACGTCGTATCCGTGAGTTTGGTGTATACAGTGAGTTACATCCACATACACTGACGGCTGAAGAAATTAAGGCAATGAATCCAAAAGGGATTATTTTGTCTGGCGGACCTAACAGTGTTTATGGGGAAGATGCTTTCCATTGTGATGAAAAGCTTTTCGATCTAGGCATTCCGGTTCTTGGAATTTGTTATGGTATGCAGCTTATGACGCATACATTAGGTGGAAAGGTAGAACCTGCAAACCATCGTGAATACGGAAAAGCAGAGATTAATGTACAAGAAGGTTCAGGACTATTTGCAAACTTGCCTAAAGACCAAACTGTTTGGATGAGCCATGGAGATCTTGTGGCACAAATTCCAGAAGGCTTTGAAGTGGATTCAACTAGTGTTTCATGTCCTTATGCGGCAATGAGCGATAAAAAACGTAATTTCTATGGTGTTCAATTCCATCCGGAAGTACGTCATTCTGAATACGGTAATGATATCCTTAAAAACTTTGTATTCGGTGTGTGCGGCTGTGCAGGAAATTGGTCAATGGAAAACTTCATTGAAGTTGAGCTTGATAAAATTAGAAAAACAGTTGGGGACAAGCAAGTACTTTGCGCATTAAGCGGTGGTGTTGACTCTTCAGTAGTTGCGGTACTTATCCATAAAGCAATTGGTGATCAGTTAACATGTATTTTCGTTGATCATGGTCTTCTTCGTAAAGGTGAAGCAGAAGGTGTTATGAAAACATTCAGCGAAGGCTTCAATATGAACGTTATTAAAGTCGACGCAAAAGAACGTTTCCTTTCTAAACTTGAAGGTGTATCTGATCCTGAGAAGAAGAGAAAAATTATTGGTAATGAATTTATTTATGTTTTTGATGATGAAGCAACGAAATTAAAAGGAATTGACTTCCTGGCACAAGGTACGCTTTACACAGATATTATTGAAAGTGGAACAGCGACAGCACAGACAATTAAATCCCATCATAATGTTGGCGGATTACCTGAAGATATGCAATTTGAGCTTATCGAGCCTTTAAAAACATTATTTAAAGATGAAGTGCGTGCGCTTGGAACAGAACTGGGTATTGCAGATGATATCGTTTGGAGACAGCCATTCCCAGGTCCTGGTTTAGGTATTCGTGTATTAGGGGAAATTACAGAAGAGAAATTAGAGATCGTTCGAGAATCAGATGCGATTTTACGTGAAGAAATTAGAAATGCAGGCTTAGAACGTGATGTTTGGCAATACTTCACAGTGCTTCCGAATATCAGAAGTGTTGGTGTAATGGGTGATGCAAGAACATATGACTACACGATCGGTATTCGTGCTGTTACTTCTATTGATGGAATGACTTCTGACTGGGCAAGAATTCCTTGGGAAGTACTAGAGAAGATTTCTACAAGAATTGTAAATGAAGTAAAACATATAAATCGTGTTGTTTATGATATTACGAGCAAGCCACCAGCAACAATTGAGTGGGAATAAAACACGAACAAAACGAACGTTTTTTAATAAAAACGTTCGTTTTTTATTGACGTTTAAGTTACTTACCTGCTAGAATCAAGAGAGAAAATTGTCAAATTACGTCGTATAATGTTGGGGATATGGCCTGAAGGTTTATACCGAGCTACTGTAAACAGCCTGACTGTGAGTTATTAATATTGAACTCCTACTCTATGTCAAGCGCTCTAGTATTGATTGGAGCGTTTTTTATATGAAATCATATCTCAATTATATTTTAATTTTGTCTATATTTAACCCTTCATTAGCGCAATTTATTAATTAAGGAGGAATAAACGATCATGAAGAAATATTTTATGTTTGACGAATTAGGTACGAACTATCGTCGTGAAATAATCGGTGGTCTAACGACGTTTTTATCAATGGCTTATATTTTATTCGTTAATCCTACTATCCTATCGCTTGGAGCGATCGCTGATTTTCCAGCAGAACTGAGAATGGATACAGGAGCTGTATTTGTTGCTACTGCACTTGCTGCTGCTGTAGGCTCAATTATAATGGGGGTTGTTGCTAAGTATCCGATCTCTCTAGCACCAGGTATGGGATTGAATGCATTTTTTGCATTTACTGTTGTCCTTACTTATGGTATTCCGTGGCAAACTGCACTTGCTGGTGTGTTCGTTTCAGGAATTATTTTTATTCTACTCACTTTAACAGGCATAAGGGAAACGATTATTAATGCGATACCCGCTGAGCTTAAATATGCAGTTGGTGCTGGTATCGGTCTGTTTGTTACGTTTGTAGGCTTTCAAGGAGCAGGAATTATCGTAAAGAATGATGCGACGTTAGTGAGCTTAGGAAGTTTTCATGATGGAAAAACTTTATTGGCGATTTTTGGTATTGTTATTACAATTATTTTCATGCTTCGAGGTTTTAAAGCTGCAATTTTCTACGGGATGGTTGCTACTGCAGTAGTTGGTATGATCTTTGGATTAATTCCATTCCCGGATAAAATAATTGGTTCTGTACCAAGTATAGCACCTACTTTTGGACAAGCTGTAATCCATTTTAATGATATTTTTACATTACAAATGCTAGTGGTTATTTTAACATTTTTATTTGTTTCTTTCTTTGATACTGCCGGTACACTCGTAGCTGTTGCTACTCAAGCGGGATTGATGAGAGATAATAAATTGCCGCGTGCTGGAAGAGCGTTGTTCGCGGATGCTTCTGCGTCAACTATTGGAGCAGTTTTAGGTACATCTACGACAACTGCATTTGTTGAATCTACTGCAGGTGTTGCTGCAGGTGCAAGATCTGGCTTTTCATCTATCGTTACAGCGGTATTGTTTTTATTAGCGCTGTTCTTTTCTCCATTACTAGGTGTTATAACAGTTCAAGTTACAGCGCCTGCATTAATTATTGTCGGTATTTTAATGGTGTCTAATTTGAAAAATATTGATTGGAATAGATTAGAGATTGCAGTGCCGGCGTTCTTTACAATTATTATGATGCCACTTTCTTATAGTATTGCAACAGGGATTGCTTGTGGTTTCTTATTCTATCCGATTACAATGCTATTAAAAGGGAAGGCGAAAGAAGTTCACCCTATTATGTATGGACTATTCGTTATCTTTATTCTATACTTTGTGTTTATTACTCATTAAAATTGAATTAGTTAAGATAAAGAGAGGCAATGATGGAGATTGCCTCTCTTTTTTTATTTAGACTAGGGAATTTATTTGAATTTTTATATTGACTTGTAGAATACATGATGATATATTATTAGAAGTCACTTCGAAACACCAAGTGATTGAAAATAAATTTTAAAAAAGTTATTGACTCTTTGAAATTTATTTGATAAGATAGTAAAGTCGCTTATAAAGCGTACTGA
>NZ_BCVG01000142.1 GCF_001591625.1 Metabacillus fastidiosus NBRC 101226 | reverse complement strand
GAGTTATTTTTTGACCTTTTTAGACAGCCTCATATAGAATTTTGTAGTTTCATAAGAACCTTTGTCGAATCTATTCCAATGTACTTCACTTTCTCCGATAATGATTCTAAAGACCTAAATGATGAATTAAACGCATGGAGTATTAGGAGGGAATGCAGCAGTGGAAAATCTCTATATAAAGAATTTCATTACACTAGATTATGAAATTGACATGCTTAGACAGGCAATGATTGAAAAAGGTAAGACAAAAGGCTTAAATGACCCGGAAACATTACAGTATAGCGAAAAACTAGATAAATTAATTTTTTATCATCAGCACTTAAGAAAGCGTTTACAAAAAGGCTGACTAATCGTTTGTATCAGAGAACAACAAGCTATATTTCATATTAGAAATGAGGAATATTTGTATGAAAATTACTAGACTGATTAAAATTCTAATAATATTAACAGTTACTCTTTCTATTATCAGCTTAATTAATTTAACTCTTCTTTTTCAATCTATTCAAAATCGAACAAAAGCAATTGATACTCAAATTGAAGCACAGGATTTAGTTTACAGTTTTATGAATGTATCTGATTTTTTAACTAGTAGTGTAAGAAGCTATATCCAATCTGGTGAATTGAAATACTACGACGCATATTGGAAAGAAGTTACGGAAACAAAAACGAGAGAGACAACATTAGAACAGCTGAAAGCACTGGATGTACCGGATGAACTTATTTCAGCGGTTGGACAGGCAACAGAACAGTCGAAACAGCTTGCCAAATTAGAAAGTGTTGCAATGGATGCAGTAGAAAGAAAAAACTTTAAAGAAGCTGGACAAATTGCATTCGGAAATGAATATAATACCCAAAAAGCTTCAACCACTCTTGCATTTGAAAACTTTGGAGAAAAGATGAATACATGGGCAAATGATCAAGCAGCGATTGCCTATAACAAGATGCTCACATACTTAATCTCTACTATCGTCTTTATATTTATTCTAGTTATCTTTGTGAATATATCATTAATTTTCCTACATCGAAAAATTCAGCCGCTGCAATTATTAACAACATTAGCCGAGCTTGTCAGCAGCGGTGACCTAAATGTGGAACAAGTTCATCTTAAATCTTCAAAAGATGAAGTATCACAATTAGCCAAAGCATTCAACTTAATGACGACGAATTTAAAAACATTAGTAAGAAAAATGAAAGATACTTCAGAACAAGTATCAGCATCTTCCGAAGAGCTTTCATCAAGCTCTGAACAGAATAGCCACGCTACCGAAGAAGTTGCTGCAACAATGCAGATGCTGGCAGCTGGGGCTGAAAGGCAAGTTCATAGTATAAAAGATACTTCCGTAATTATTGAACAAATATTAGCGAGCAGCCAGCAAATTGCAGGAAGTACGGAAATCACTTTAGCAACCGTCAGCAAAGCAGCTGAACGAACAAACAGTGGAAACAATGCTGTCCAAACATCTGTTAAACAAATGGGGCTTATTAGCGAAAATGTGAGTGAATTAGAAAATATCATTAAAAATATGGGAGAACATTCTAGTGAAATCGGGCAAATAATCGCAGTTATTAATAATATTGCTGAACAAACGAATCTTCTCGCTTTAAACGCAGCTATCGAGGCGGCGAGAGCTGGTGAAAGCGGCCGCGGTTTTGCAATTGTTGCTGATGAAGTAAGAAAATTAGCAGAGCTCTCTGCCCAATCTACAAAACAAATTGCAGGTCTTATTCATATGATCCAAGCAGCTACAAATGAAGCAGTTATCTCAATGGAATTAACAGCAAAAGAAGTAAGTTCAGGAATTGAGTTAGTGAATACAGCTGGATGTTCATTCAACCAGATTAATAGCGCAATAAATGAAGTAACAGCACAGATTGAAGAAATATCAAGTTCTGTACAACAATTATCAGCTGGAACAGAACATGTCGTTCACTCAATCAAAACAGTTGAGCTTGTTGCTAATGAAGCTTCTTCCAGCACCCAAAGCGTATCGGCAGCAACAGAAGAGCAGCTTGCTTCAACAGAAGAAATTACAGCTTCCGCAAGCTCTTTATCGAAAATGGCTGACGACCTGCAAACTCAAATCGGAATATTTAAATTATAAACATCCCTATCAAGCCTGGTTACCGTGAAATATTTCACGGTAACCAGGCTTTCTTTATTATATTTCCCCTAGTTCATTTTAATTATGTAATCGTTTCACAATTGGCTGAAACTATACTTTTAACATTACCCATTTAAATAAATAGTTATTTAGAATTAAAAATTAGTTCTTATATGGAATAAAATATGATAAAAAGACTATGTTTTTTTTGTCAAAAATACTATGTTTTTGTCAAAAACTATTCCGTTTTTACTAATTTTGTATCATAATATTACAAAAGGACTATTTTTAGGAGGTGTTGATAATAAATGTCAATTATTCATAAGATTGATCTCATTAGGAAAGCAATGATAGAGACTTGTAATATAAAAGGTCTAAATGATCCTAAGACATTAAAGTATAGTCAAGTATTAGATCAACTAATCTATCAGTATCAATCATCTGGAAAATATTAATAGCACATAGATTAATTTAAAATGAATGAATCTATGCCTATAACCTAAAAAAGAAGGGATATTTTGTGAAAATTTCCAAGCTAATTAAAATTCTAATGACAGTAATGATCTCTCTTTCAATCATTAGTGTTATTAGTTTAGCCTTACTTTACACAGCAATTAAAGAACGTACTGAAACAATCAATATTCAAATTAAAGCTGAAAGCTTAGCTGATGATTTTCTCCTGGCATCTGACGCCCTATCGGATAATATCCGTGCCTATGTGCAATATGGAGAAACAAAGTACTATAACGCTTATATGAAAGAAATAAACGAGACAAAAACACGTGAAAATGTCATCTCAGAGTTAAAGAAGATACAAGTATCGAATGAAGTTATTGGACTTCTGGAACAAGCTTTTGCAGATTCTCATAAACTCGCTGAAATAGAAAAAGAAGCATTTGCTTTTGCTGAAAAGAAAGATTATGAAAATGCCAGAAGAATCGTATTCGGAGATCAATATAATATTCAAAAAGATTTCATTTCTGATTCACTCACAAAATTCGATAATAAGATGAATGAGTGGGCAGATGAACAGTCTCATATTACATACACAAAAATGAATACTTTTTTAATTTCCACCATTGTTATCATTATTATATTAGTTATTTTTATAAATTTAGCATTAATAGTACTTCTTAGAAAAATTAAACCGCTGCAGCAATTAACAGCGATGGCTGAACGTGTTAGTGATGGTGATTTAACTACTCCAGCACTACGTTTTAAAGATTCAAAAGATGAAGTGAGTCATTTAACAAAGGCATTTAATAAAATGATTAACAATCTGACAACTTTAGTAAAAAAGGTGAAAGAAACGTCAGAGCAAGTTGCAGCCTCCTCTGAAGAATTAGCATCAAGCTCTGAACAAAATAGCTATGCTACTGAAGAAATTGCAACGACAATTCAATCACTGGCAGCTGGAGCCGAAAAGCAGGCATCCGCTGTAAATGGTACTTCAGAAATCATTCAGCAAATTTCAGCTAGCAGCCAGCAAATTGCTGCAAGTACAGAAATTACATTAACAATGATAAATGAAGCATCTGAAAAAACAGATGATGGAAATGAAGCGATCCAAACATCAGTTCAACAAATGGGTCTAATTACCAAAAATGTGAATGAGTTAGAATATGTTATTAAAGATATGGGAGAACATTCTAAAAAAATCGGACAAATCGTTGAGGCTATTACTGGAATAGCGAACCAGACAAATTTACTTGCATTAAATGCAGCAATTGAAGCTGCCCGAGCTGGTGAAAGCGGGCGAGGTTTCGCTGTTGTCGCTGATGAAGTAAGAAAATTAGCAGAGCTGTCTGCAGAATCAGCAAAACAGATTTCTGGTCTTATTCATGTGATTCAAACTGATACGAATAAAGCTGTTGTCTCAATGGAATCAACAGCAAAAGAAGTAAATTCAGGTATGAAATTAATAAATACAGCAGGTGCTTCATTTAACCAGATTAACGAAGCAATAAGTGAAGTGACGAAACAAATTGAAGAAGTATCAAGTGCTGTCGAGCAAATGGCTTCCGGTACGGAACAAGTCGTTCAATCGGTAGAACTTGTTAAAACAGTCGCAAATGAAGCTGCTTCCAGTTCACAGACCATATCTGCATCTTCAGAAGAACAGCTTGCTTCTAGCGAGGAAATTACAGCTTCCGCAAGCTCTCTGTCACAAATGGCAGATGATCTTCAGCTTCAAATTGAAACTTTTAAACTTTAGTATGATCAAATAAGTAAAGATGCTGCTTGCAAGGGTCTACCCTTCTAATTTGAAACAAACCCGCGCAAGCAGTTTATGAAGTAAATTAAATTTTATCTGTGTAGAAGAGTAGTTGTACTTAAATCTTTTTAGAAAGGTAATTACGATATTTTATTGGGTGATAAAATTGATGTTCAAAGACTTGTTTACAAATATTACTGTGCTTGTTTCTCTATTAATTTTTTATTGTCAAATGACAAACGCTAAACCTCTAACAAGGCATTCGCCAATAAGAAGAAAGATAACGGTTGGCATCGCAGGCGGATTACTTGGGAATATATTAATGTACTACAGTATTTCTATAGATGCAGCATTAATTGATCTAAGGCATATCCCACTTATATTAGTTGCTTTTTACGGTGGTACACTGCCTGCTTTACTATCCATGTTACTCATTATTTTAGGCCGTATGTTTATTGCTATAAACATACCAGCATTTACTTCCATTATTTTAATCATCTTAGTTACTGCTGCCTCTCTAATTTTAGCCAAAACAACATTATCGAAAAAAATGAAAATCTTTCTCATTTTAACTTTTGACAATTTTATTTTTTCTATTATTGTCAGCTCTTTACTACATGATCCTTACACTCTTGCATACTTAATTCCATTTTACTCAGGAGCTTCTTATATCGGTGGCTTTATCGCCTTTTATGTTTTAAATGTTTTGCGTACAAATCAAATGTTATTTAAAAAATATAAATCTGAATCAACAACGGACGCATTGACCGGACTGAATAATTATCGGAATTTTGATGAAAAATTTAATGATTTAGTCAAGACAGTTATTCATAAAAAGGAACAGCTTTCTCTGCTCTATATTGATATTGACTTTTTCAAAAAGGTAAATGATACTTATGGACATGCTGAGGGTGATGAAGTATTAAAACAGCTTGGTGAAATACTTCAAAAATGTTCCCGCTCCTTTGATATTATTAGCAGGAACGGCGGTGAGGAGTTCACTGTTCTGCTTCGTAATTCTTCTTTAACAGAGGCAAGGGAAACCGCGGAGAAAATTCGCCGGTCAGTAGAGAAACACTCATTCCAGTTAAAAAACAACCACATTAATGTAACCGTTTCCATCGGTGTAGCTTGTTTTCGCGAAACAACAGACAATATATATAATTTAATTGAAGATGCGGATAAATCTTTATATCAAGCAAAAAATACGGGACGGAATAAAGTATGTATTGCCTTATCCCATTAAATAAATACTAAAAGACATCTCTTTTAATGGTAAAATTGCATACCGATAAAAATGATGTCTTTTTTAATTAATTGAACTTCTATTCTTTTTAAGAAGCCTCATGTTCAAGTCGTAATTTATCCGTAACCATTGCGATGAACTCTGAATTTGTCGGCTTCGCTTTTGTCATGTTTACTGTGTAGCCTTTGTTATGTCAACATTTTGGACTATTCGTTTATTTATATGTACCATTTATTTATCCGTATGTATTTTACTTATTAGTTGCTTAGTGATCAACTTGCTATTACTCTACTATTCACACGTCAATTATACTTTTTCCTATATCTTAACAACAAACAGAAAATTATTAGCAATTAAAAAGGTCACCATTAAGGTAACCAAATAAAACTATATAAAGAATCTTAATTTGATGTTTCAACCCACTCATTAGTGTTTTCTAATCCAGTTTGTTTATCTTTATGTTTGGCTTCAACTTGTTTTGTTAATTCTTTAGCTTGTTCTTTCTCTGTAACATCAGCCTCAATAGCCATGTAAAGAGTACCAGCTTTATCATAGCGTTGCTGAGTTACTTTATAATCAATTTTTTCCTCGTCATCACTTGCAAAGATTGCGAATACGTGAATACTACTACTGCCCACAAACCAATTGCTAATACACGTACAGATGGTTTAACAGGTTTTCTCTCTTTTACTGCTATAAAAAACACCCTACTTTATAATTTCAAATTACTATAATACTACATTTTCATTTTTAAAGGAATTAAATGGAAGAAAAAGGGCAGGGTTATTCTTTTGTTTTACATTCTTAATTTTATTCAATTAGTACTCCTCATCACCATGAAATGCATTATAATCTCGCCATCTTATTTCTTCAAGAGACGGTCTCTTACCAAAGTGTTTAGCGGATAACTCATTTAACAGTTTGATACGTTCACCATTATCCATCCCTTCAATAGCTTTTAAAATTTCATTAGCTGTCATTTGTTTTTCCATAGCAGTAACCTCCAAAATGTTTTATATAGTCCCCGAAAATTTTTTTCGGAAACGGTTATTTTATTTTACCCAAAACCTTGACCAACCCTCTCATAAAAGGCTGTACAGTGAAATCAATAGGGCAGTGGTACAGAACATCAAAGTTAATTTCGTTAGAATGGCATGTAGCACCTTGACCATTTATAGTTCCAAATCAGATAACAACAAAAAAAGACACCATCCTTTACTGGCAGTTTTACATACCAATAAAAAATGATGTCTTTCGGTAAATAAACGAAGTATTTATAGGTTCAAAAAGAAGTTTATCGGTCACTGTACATTTAGTAGTAATAACTGAAGAATCACCCCAATCCCAGTAATAACAACGATTCAACCCTTTCAAGAAGCCTTATGTTCAAGTCTTAATTTATCTGCAACCATCGCAATAAACTCTGAATTTGTCGGTTTCGCTTTTGTCATGCTTACTGTGTAGCCGAATAATGATGAAATAGAGTCGATATTCCCACGGCTCCACGCAACCTCAATCGCATGACGGATTGCTCTCTCGACACGGCTTGCTGTCGTATTGTATTTTTTCGCAATATCCGGGTACAATACTTTTGTAATAGAACCGAGCAGCTCAATATCGTTATAAACCATCGAGATTGCTTCTCTTAAGTATAAATAGCCTTTAATATGTGCAGGTACACCGATTTCGTGAATAATGCTCGTAATGCTCGCATCCAAGTTTTTCACTTTAGGCTCTTCTGCTGTCCTAATACTTGAAGTAGCACGCTTTACGATCGGTGCAGCATTGCCGCTTACTTGGCGGATATGACTTGCAAGCCCTTCCATATCAAAAGGCTTTAAGATGAAATAAGCTGCCCCTAAATCAACTGCTTTCTTCGTCACATCTTCCTGACCGAAAGCTGTCAGCATAATAACGTTAGGCTGTTTCACTTTATCCATCGCTCTTAGCCTTTCGAGTACACCAAGACCGTCTAAATGTGGCATAATAATATCTAAAATCAGCACATCAGGATCTTTTTCAGCTAACATATTCAAACATTCCTGACCATTATAAGCAACCCCAAGAATCTCCATATCATGCTGACTTGAAAGATATTCCTCCAATAATCCAACTAGCTCTCTATTATCATCAACGATACACACTTTTATTTTTTTCAATGTTTTAGTCCTCCTTAAGTCTATTGCCAAAATCACTTCTTATACAAGATTCTAAACTAAACTATTCGACAATGTTACTTTATATCCTTTAATTTTTTGAAAAAAACTCAAAAACCAAAGGTATTCTGAATAATACTCCATTTTTCTCTAAATTTCGACCTGTTTTGATATTTGACTTTTTAGACTAAGGTATTTTTGTCGAAAAATCTTTCTTTTCATAATTTCTATTTTACATAAAATAAGATCAATTTAAAAGGATTAAAATTCATCTTAACTAGAAATTGCTATCAGTTATTTAAGAATTAGCATTATTACCTAAAAAAAGAGGATGTTCCAAAAGGGTAAAAGCTACCCTTTTGGAACATCCTGCTGAAAGGCCCTGTCATGGAGATCCAATAAAATCAAGGATTTGG
>NZ_BCVG01000141.1 GCF_001591625.1 Metabacillus fastidiosus NBRC 101226 | reverse complement strand
GAAAACCCCCACTGATGGAAGTTTCACTTTATAAACATAATAAAGAGGACTCACTTCACGAGCCCTCCTCTTCTTTAAGTACGCACTAAAATTAGTCTTTTCCGCTTCTTCATTGTAAAATGTTTCTCTTTAAACACTTTATATCGTTTTGAACGAATGACAGATAAAATCTTATGAGATAAGTATGCTGCTCTTTTAACTGGAATTCTCGAATAGATCGGATATTCATCCATTGACCGGAATGCTTCATTATAAAACTGCTCAGCAACTTCTGCTAAATGTTCCCACACTTGAATGAAAGAATGGTCTATTCTTCCTAACCAAAGTGCTTCTTTCCTTAAACCACAGTACTTCATTACATCCTTCGGTAAATAAATACGATTGCGCTCTAAATCTTCTTCAATATTATATAAAATATTTGTTAATTGCATAGCTATACCTAATGACACTGCCCCATCTCTTAACAGTGCTGCTTTCTCTGATGCAAGAATCGGTAATAACATTAAACCAACAGTACCAGCAACCTGGGAACAATAATTGAGAAGCTGATCCATTGTGTCATAGCGGTTAACAGATAAATCTAACTCTTTCCCTTTTATTAAAGAATGAAAGGCCTGTTTATCCATCTTGTATTTCATAAACACATCATACAGCGCTACCCACATAGGGTCTGCCTCATCATATGTATGCTGTAGAAACTGTTCAAATACTTTTTTAAATTCAGCAAGCTCTCTTTCAGGATCTATCCCTTCATCTACAATATCATCGACTGTTCTGCAAAATGCATACACAGCCCATACTGCTCTACGTTCATCTTTTGATAATATAGAGAATGTTTTATAAAATGTTTTCGAATGATGTTTAATCACTTCTTCACAATATTTATACGCTTCTTCTGTACTATACATAAGCTTTCACTCCTTTTAAGAATTGATTAGACAATATGTGATTTAACAATAATTTCATTCCTGCATAAAAAGAGGAAGCCCGCGTCCAGCTTGTCAATGATTCTATTAATCCATTCTTTCTTATTACATTTTTTTCGGCGTACCCTCTACTCCACAGAAGTATAATAACAGCTGATTCTTCAAGATTCCTTCTGATTAAAATTATATGTTCCAACATAAAAGAACCTCATCTAAGACGACTCAAACATTTTACAATCATTATACAAACTTATTTAAAAAATTACCATAAATTTCACTTTTTTTTATAATACAAATGATTTATCTTAAACTATTAATAACGTTATCTAAAGTAATTTCATAACGAAAGAAAAGAAAAATGATTGAAATTATCGTATAATGTCTGTATATATTTTTTCATCTTATTGTACAAACTCTGAACATGTTATATAGTTTTAAAATAGATTTATCTTCCTTTTAAATCACAATCTGTTCATTCTCATATAATCTTTAATCCATATATTATTTAAAAAGGGTAAAGAGAGGGTAAAATAAGCAAACAATAAATTAAGAGGATGTTTTTTCTATGAAACAAATTAACAGTGAAATGACCTATAACATTACACAGGTCGCAAATATTACCGGGCTATCTAAACAAGTCATTCGCAAATGGGAGGAGCGATACGAGGTTATTAGTCCTAAAAGATTAGACAATGGTTATCGTGTTTACAGCGAGAAGGAAGTAAATACTCTCCTTTATATGAAATCTTTAATCGAAAAAGGACAAACAGTTAAACAAGCTGCTACTTATACGAATAAACAATTAGAAATAGAACCTTTAGAACAAGTAGAAAATACAAATTTATATAATACACCTGATAAATACTTATATTCATTACTTTCTGACAGTACCCTTTGTAACGAAGACAATGTAAATAGAATTTTACAGCAGGCATATCATTCTTACGGTTTAGAAACTTTTTTGAATTCTATTATCATTCCATTTTTAACAGAGGTTGGACAGCGCTGGAGTGACGGTCGCTGGGGTGAATATCAAGAAGCATTAGCAAGCTTGGCTATTAGAGATTTCCTTGTGCAATTACGTCGAAATTTTCAATTCAATGATAATGCTCCACTTTTGCTTGGTGCATGCCTTCCACATGAAAGACATGAAATTCCCCTGCATATCATTTTACTTCAATGTATGCTGCAGGGCTGGAAGACTGTTATCCTCGGACCATCACCTGCTCCCAACGCCATTGAATCTACTGTCCAGCAATTAAAACCTAAAAAGGTTATTCTCTCTGCTGTTACTTTGATTCCGTTCGAAGAAAATACGCAGTTACTACAGGAACTGGATGAATTTGCTGGAAAGCATACAAATACGAAGTTTTATATAGGCGGACCCGGAGCAATTCAATATGCGGAAAAAGTGGAACTTGAGTTCATTCAAGTGACTAACAACATTCATGATATTCTTTGAAATAATTTGGAGACATTTTAAAAGAAAAAACATCATTTAAAAACAAGGATATTTCTTTTTAAATTACTTAAAATCGGATAACACAAAAAAGGTATGGAATCATCTCAAATTCCATACCTTTTTCCATTGTATATTAGTTATTTTTGAATAGTTCAATAATTTTATACATTTGATCAATCATTGTGTTTTGAGCAGCTTCCATAAGGTAGCTTAAATGGATTGATGGGTTTGCTTGAAGCTGATTTGAGATTTCTTTAACTGCCGCTAAAGAAATTTCAGTATTCACATTGATTTTGCGGATTCCGCGATCAATTGATTTTAAGATTTGGTCTTCAGGAGTACCTGATCCACCGTGTAATACAAGAGGAATTTGAATAGCGCCTCTAATTTTCTCTAAAAGCTCTAATTCTAATTTAGGCTCTCCCTTATACATACCGTGAACAGTTCCGATAGATGCTGCAAGGAAGTCAACATTTGTTTCTTTCACAAACCAAGCTGCTTCATCTGGATCTGTCAGTCTGCCGTCCCCTTCTTCTTCATCAGAGAACTCCCCTTTTTCCATTGAACCGATTTCCGCTTCAACAAATACTCCTGCTGCATGAGCCATGTCAACAACATGTTTTGTTGTTTTTACGTTTTCTTCAAGTGAAAGTGCAGATCCATCATACATAACAGAAGAGAAACCGCAAGCAATCGCACGCTCAATTGTTTCAATTTTATAGCTATGGTCAAGATGGAGAGAAACCGGGATAGATGCTTGTTCTGCAAGAGCTTTTGTAAAAGCGGCAAACGCTTCTATATTCATGTAATCTTGGTAACGTTCACCGTAAGCAATGATTACACCTTTATTTGCTTTTTCACCTGCAGCAATCGCAGCTTGAATTGTTTCAGCATTATAACAGTTAAAAGCAGCGATAGCGCTATTTGTTTCTTCAGCAGAATCGAATAAATACTTAGTTGTAGTAATCATAATATACTCCTTTATATATGTAGTTAAATTACAGTATTATGCTAATCATATCATAGAGCCTAATTTACGTAAAAACAACTGTTTTGCATCATTTTTTTAAAAAAATTATGAATCTCACCATTTAAATTTCCTTAAGCACCAACAGCGCCGCTAGGCAAATAACCAATAAGAAAAAACAGAGAACAGCTCTATTTTTTATTTTCCCCTTTTCTATATGTTTATTTCCCATTGCTAAATAAAGAGTTTTTCAATGGGAAATACTAAAAAACATGTTACTGACATTAGGAGGGTATAAAGTTGCTTAATAATACTTTATCTATTTTCGCCTTAGGCGGTGTTAATGAAGTTGGTAAAAATATGTACGCTATTCAATATGAGGATGATATCGTAGTTATTGACTGTGGGGGGAAATTTCCTGATGAAAGCTTATTAGGAATCGATTTAATTATTCCGGACATTACTTATTTAGAAGAGAATAAAGAGAAAGTCCGCGCTTTAGTCGTAACACATGGACATGAAGATCATATAGGCGGCATTCCTTATTTCTTAAGAAAATTAAATGTACCAATTTATGCTACACGTTTTACATTAGGCTTAATTGAATTAAAACTAGATGAACATAGACTTAAAAGGGATACAAAACTGGTTGAAATTAACTCAGAATCAAGGATTGAGTTAGGGAAAATCGAAGCTTCTTTCTTCCGAACAAGCCATAGTATTCCAGATTGCTTAGGTATTGTCTTTCATACACCTGAAGGAAATATCGTCCATACCGGAGACTTCAAATTCGATCTGACACCTGAGAACAATCAACATTCAGATATCCATAAAATGGCGGAGATCGGAACAAACGGCGTTCTAGCCTTACTGTCCGAAAGTACGAATGCTGAAAGAAGCGGTCTGACTCCAACAGAGCATACTGTAGGAGAGCATATGGAAGAAGCCTTTATGAAAGCAAAAGGGAAAATCTTCGTTTCTACTTTCGCCTCTAATGTAAACAGAGTTCAGCAAGTTGTAGCAGCTTCTATTAAGACAAACAGAAAAATTGCACTGCTTGGCAGAAGTATGATTAATATCGTCTCTGTAGCAATAGAACGAGGCTATTTAAATATTCCGGATGGAATGCTTATTGGATCAAATGAAGTCGAACAATTAGACCCTGGAAAGGTGACGATCTTATGTACAGGAAGCCAAGGGGAACCAATGGCCGCTCTTTCTCGCTTATCTAGTGGAAATTACCGTGATGTATCTGTTTATCCGGGAGATACCGTTATTTTAGCCGCATCCCCGATACCTGGAAATGAGAGAGATGTATCACGTATTATAGATAACTTATTTCAACTCGGCGCTAAAGTTATATATGGCTCTGGAAGCACAACCGGAATGCATGTATCAGGACATGGTTATCAGGAAGATTTAAAGCTTATGCTTACATTAATGAAACCGACATACTTTATACCTATCCATGGAGAATTTCGAATGCTTCACCATCATCGACAGTTAGCCGAATCAGTCGGAGTAGAGAATGGAAACACCTTTATTATTAAAAATGGGGATGTCGTTGATATCCAAAACAAGGCTGCCCGACAGACAAGGCAAATTCCAGCAGGTGATACATATGTTGATGGAATGGGTGTCGGCGATGTTGGAGAAATTGTGTTGCGGGATCGAAAACAGCTCTCTGAAGACGGGATGCTTGTCATCGTTATAACGATCAGTAAGGGAGATCGCAAAATCATTTCAGGACCTGATACAATTTCACGCGGATTCGTTTATGCGAAAAATTCTGATGATCTTTTGAAAGAAGTAAATCGTCTTACTAAAAAAGCTGTTACTGATTTACAAAAAGAAAATGTACGTCAATGGAA
Organism: Metabacillus fastidiosus NBRC 101226; assembly: GCF_001591625.1. Classification (GTDB taxonomy): domain Bacteria; phylum Bacillota; class Bacilli; order Bacillales; family Bacillaceae; genus Metabacillus; species Metabacillus fastidiosus. The sequence goes on along the minus strand of NZ_BCVG01000141.1, from coordinate 2,925 downwards.
TGTAATGAAACAAACTATTAAAAAATCAGTAGGGCAATACTTGTTTGAACAAACGAGAAGAAGACCGATGATTTTACCGATTATTATTGAAATTTAATAAAAATGCCTGCCTCTTAGTACAGAGTATAGGGATACCAGTTGAATAAGAGGCAGGCAATTATCTTTATATCAAAAATATTAACTTAATATTTCTTTCACTCTGCCAACAATCCCGCTTTCAAGCCTCACTTTAATACCATGGGGATGTACAGCTGCATTTGTAAGTATAGCTGACACAACACCTTCTGTTAACTTACCTGAACGCTGGTCTTGTTTTTGTACTACTTTCACTTTTTTACCTAGCCTTATATTTTCACGTTTTGTTCCAGGCATAATAAAATCTCTCCTTTTTCTGTTATAAATAGATTAATTATAAACCTTGTATATGTTTGAACATAATGATGTGATATTTATTATATATCAGACATTCACTATACTTTTTTATATTTAATGTAAATATAAAAAAGCATAGCACACACCCACTGAAAAATAAATTTTCCAGGAACGTATACTATGCCGAAACACCTCTTTTAAAAGCGATTTCTAAAGAATTTGCCCTAATTTAATTGTAAATATCAAATCTTAAATTTAGAAACAGCTTCCTGCAGTTCCAATGCCATAGAAGACAATTCTTCACTTGATGAAGCAATTTCCTCCAGCGTCGCTGTTTGCTCCTCCGCTGCCGCAGCAACATTTTCAAAATTTTCTCTCGCCGAATCAGCAAGATCATCCACATTTTGAATCATCTCAACAACATAACCCGTGCTTGATGACAGCTTCTGAATCGAAGAAGAAATAGCTTTCATTTGCTCGGATACTTGTGAAACAATAGAAGTGATTTCATTAAATGTTACACCAGCTGTCTGAACAGCATCGGAACCTTTTTCTACCTCATGTGTACCATTATTAATAGAATCAACTGCAAGATCTGTATCGGTCTGAATTTCTTTAATTAGATCTCCAATCTGGCCTGCTGCCTGTTTTGACTGTTCAGCAAGCTTCTTAACTTCATTCGCTACAACAGTAAAGCCTTTACCGTGTTCTCCTGCACGTGATGCCTCAATGGAAGCATTTAAAGCAAGCAAGTTTGTCTGATTCGAAATATCAGAAATTGTATCAACGATCTGATCAATTTCATTTGAGCGCTCCCCTAGTTTTGCAATTATGTTCGCGGCTGTATTTACTGTTTCCTTAATTGTCTCCATTTGGCTCATAGCTGATACAACAGCTTCTTCCCCGCTTCTCGCTTTCTGAACAGCTTCTTCGGAACTTTTAGCAACTGTATCCGAATCGACAGAAACTGTTTGAAACGTCTCAGACATTTTAATAACTGTTTCAGTAGCTTCTTTCGTATTATTGCTTTGCTGTAAAGTTCCTGCTGTTATGGAATCAACTGTGCCGGCTACTAATTGTGCAGCCTGTGCCGTTTGTTCAGTGCTCACATTTAATTGTTCAGATGAAGCAGCTACCTGTGCTGCATTTTCCTGTACAACCTGAACGAGACCATTTAAATTGTCTAACATACCATTCAGGTCATTTGATACTTGCCCCAGCTCATCTTTTGATTTAATATCAAGTCGATGCCTTAAATCTCCAGCTGCAATCTTATTAATCATTTCAGACATGTTGGAAAGATTCTTCAGCATATATTTTAATAAGAAATAAGTCATTGCTACTAAAATGATCGCTGTAATGACGAAGGTGATTAAAACTGTCTTTGCCATACTCTTCAAAGGCATAAATACTTCATCCTGTGTAACCACAGTTGCGACAGACCAGCCGGCTGACTTAACCGGTTCATAACCTGCATAGTAGCGTTTATCTCCAAGAGTCGCTTCTTCTAATCCATTTTCCCCGGCTATCATTTTCTTTGCAATTGCTCCCATATCACCTGTTTCATTTGTCAAAGGCTCTTTCATAATCAGCTCTTTATTTGGATGATAAATTATGTTTCCATCAGGAGCTAATAGTATACTATAACCTGTTTCTCCAATTTTATATTGTTCCATGATCGAAGGAATAGAGTCTAGGAATAAATCAATAGCTACAATTCCTACTGGCTTATCATTCACTTTCACTTCCTTCATCACACTTAGAATGACTTTACCGAATACCTGATCCATATATGGATCTGTATAGTAAATTCCTTCTGCATCCTTTACTGGCTTATACCACGGTCTCTCATTAAGATCAAAATCTGTATTTGATAGAACATTCCCGGTTCCAGTTAAGAAATTCCCCTGTTCACTTGCTACCCAAATCATCGCTATATCAGCATCCGTATTTTTTGTAGCCTCTAGTGACTGAATCATATCTTTGTAATACGTGTTCGTTAATGCCTCATCACGCGTCTTTGCTGTATTAAGATAATGAAGTACTGTTTGATTACTAGTAATCTGATCTACGAGATTTCCTTTCCCCTTAAAAAAATTATTTACCTGATTTGCTACTGATTTACTCTCAAGGGCAACCTCTTTTTCAATATTTTGAGTCAAAATATTCTTCGTATACATATTTACGATAACAGCAGTAAAAGAAAGAACGATCGCAATTACTACAAACAAAATAAGAGATACTTTTGTTGAAATGCTTTGCCTCTTCATCTGTGGCCCTCCCCACTCTTTAATTATTTTCATATAATTTCAATTCTGTTAATGTTACTATGTTAGTAATTCATTACTATAGCAGCAATAATTAAAAAATTGTTTCTTATATATATCGGTAGTATTACCTCTCATGTTTAATATCTTTATATAGTAATCGAACATATGATTGTCCTTACTTTTTGAGAGTCAAATTCTTTTATAATCCAAGCGACTTTCAATTTATTTTTCCGACATATATCTACACAATAAGGGGCTGTCCGATAAGTCTCTAATAAGTTTT
>NZ_BCVG01000140.1 GCF_001591625.1 Metabacillus fastidiosus NBRC 101226 | reverse complement strand
CGTAAAGGTCCGATTGGTTCAACTAACTATCATTGGGGGATGAGGAAACCCCCAATGATAGAAGTTTCACTTTACAAGACTTGTCCGTCACTCATTTTGATTATATGGTCAGAGTAAGAGAGCATTTCTTCGTCATGTGTCACCATTAAAGTAGTAATATTTAAGGTTTTCGTTAAATTTTTAATTAACAGCATAATATCTTTAGATCTCTTGGAATCTAAGCTTGCTGTTGGCTCATCTGCGAACAGCACTTTAGGTTTATGAATAATTGCACGGGCGATAGCAACCCGCTGTTTTTCTCCGCCTGAGAGGGAAGAGGGGTAGGCATTCTTTCTGTGATCCATTCCAACTAATTTTAAAATCTCATTAACTTCTGTTTTTTGTTCATGTTTCTTTAATTTTGATTCAGAAACATCAAGCATGAGCATTAATTGTTCTTCTACTGTAAGAAAGGGAACGAGATGTGCAAATTGAAAGATGAATCCAAATTTACTTGCCCGTATTTTTCGGATTTGTTCTGGACTCATCGTAATCATATCTTCACCTTCAAATAGTACTTGTCCATCTGATGCAGGCTGAAGGCCTGCCGCTATTGTAAGAAGGGTACTTTTACCGGAACCTGACGCACCTACTAACGCTGTTAATTCTCCACCTTTCAGGGACAGATTAATTCCCTTTAAGATTTCTTCTTTCACTTCACCATTAATAAATGTTTTTCTTACTTCATTAATTGTAAATACATCCATATTAAGCCTCTCCTTGCTGTATTGCCTGTAATGGCTGGATTTTTTTTATTTGTATACCGGAAACCGTAGCTCCAATAAATCCGATTATGAAGAAGATAATAGATAATTGTACAGTTGTTTCAGCAGTTAAACTGAACGGCATTCCTTCGGGTGCAAACATATTAAAAACCTGGCTCAGTACAATAGATATTCCAAGTGCAATTACTGTAATGACGATCATTTGTGTCCACATCATTTTAAATAATGTACTTGTTTTTACACCAATTGCTTTTAAAATACCGTACAAGCCGATTTTTTGAACGTTCATCATGTAGAAGAAGATAGCAAACAGCATTCCGCTAATAACAACTAAAAACCAGACAATCATATTTAAAGACATCTGTTCCGCGTTATAGCTTGGAATCGTATTGAGAAATTCTTTCTTTGAAAATCCCTGTAACCCGGTGAATTGCTGTGAAGAATCTCCATTCGGTATGAAAATTAACTGCATTTCTTCGACACGGTATATTTCTTTGTAATCCTCCATGTTTATATAAGCAGCAGGAGCATGGCTGTATTTCTTCTGATCGACAAAATCTTTTACAATAAACTTGCCGCTAAATTGATTATTAGTAAGAATATCTCCGACTTGTATACCTTTTTCCTGCAGGGAACTGTCCAGTATGACTTCCCCATGTTTAACATTTTCGAATAATTTCGAGTCAGTAGATGTAACGAAGGCAACACTTTGTTGCTTGCCGGCTTTATCATTTAAAAACCCCATCTGAATGGAAAATGCCGCAGCATCCTTCTGTGCATTTAATATATTATTTTGAGTCTTGCTGTCTATTTGAGATAAATTATAAGTTTCATCCGCATCTTTATTCATGTAAAATTGTCCATCCGGCAAATCCTTAATTAATGCAGCATTGTCCTGTGATAATCCGTTTGCCAAACCGGAAATAATGAATGTAAGCAAACTGACTAGAAAAACAATGGAACCAAGTATGGCAAATCTCCCTTTGTTTTTCTTCATTTCTTTCCAAGCGATATTCATAATAAATCCTCCAGTCTCTTTTTGATATTCTTATCTTACATCTCTTATATGAACGGAAAATGAACAGGAGATTACATTTTGCCGCAGGCGTGAGTGTGGTCTGCTGATAATATAATAGAAGGAAATAGGGGAGGGATAATAAAAAATAAAAGAACAGGCTTCATGCCTGCTCTTTTATAGAGTAGAGAATTAGTTGATAGATATTACTTCAGAATCTTTTATTTGAGATAGGACAGAATCTTCTTTAGCTTTTAAATTTTGCTGGATTGATTGAGGAAGTGGAGCATATCCGCCTGCTTCTTTAATTTTAACTGCTCTTTCTTTTAATCGCTCTAATGTTGCCAATCCTTGTTTCGCACTTTCGATATCACCTTTTGCTATATGATTGCTAATAACATTTAATAGGCGATATTGTGAAATTTCATAGATTGTGCGTTCAATTATTACTTTTGCAGGAATAACATGAACATCATTTAACTTCTGGCGATTTTTAGATCCTGAAACTTTACCAATTCTCTGTTGAGCAAGCTTCACCTGTTTTGTCAAATGATCATATATTTCATTCATCTCGGCAAGATTTCCGGCATTCATAGCCCTGCTGTATTCATCAACTCGTGAATCAACAATGAATCCTTGTATCTCAGCTTCGATTTTGCGTAATTCAGCATTAATAGCAGGCGGCAGTTCTTTATAACCACCCGTTTGTTTAATATAGGCTGCACGTTCTTTTAATCGTTCAAGCTTTAACATCATATTTTCATACTCAGCTGCATCTGGTCCTATACCGTATCTCCAATCTAAAAGGAGGAGCATTAAACGATATTGAGAAACTTCATAAATTACTCGTTCAATCGTTACTTTTGCAGGTACTAAATATGTCGCTTCTAGTTTTTTGCGATTAGTACTCCCTGATACTTTCCCGATACTCTGTTCAAGCTTTTTCACTTCTGGCAGTAAGAGATCATAATCAATATTTACTTTTTTTATGATTCCTTGATTAATAGATGTGTTTAATAAAGAAGTAATAGCTTTTACCTTTTCTCCCTGTTTTACTGCTGCATCATAGTTTGAAACGGTTTGGGCAGAAACAGGTTGTTCCGTACTTAGAAAATGAACTGGTGTTAATAATAAACCAGCAATAACAATAGATGAAACAGTTATTTTCAAAATAATTCCTCCATTTCTATTTTTATTCCAACTTAGACAATTATATCAAAGTTATTTTCTGAAAAAATGGAACTTTTATCTTATCTTCCATACGTTCAAAATGACTAATAATAAATAAAAAGATCGGATAAGTACTATCCAATCTTTTTATTTTGCAACGCAGTTATAATATGAAACTATGAAATATATTTTCAATATGTATGTAAATTAGTTTTACTTTGCAAACAAATGATTACCTATTCTAATGACGGTTTCTCTAGTGAAAATCCATTTATTTGTTGCCAGGCGCGGATTATAATAATAAACCGAACCATGAGTAGGATCCCAGCCTTTTAATGCATCAATAACAGCCCGGTAAGCATAGCTGTTTGGCGTCAAATTATATTGACCATCATGTACAGCACTAAAAGCATTTGTCTGGAAAATGACATCATGAGTATTTTTAGGAAAACCGGTTGCTGACACTCGGTTTAAAATTACCGCAGCAACAGCTACTTTTCCTTCATAAGTTTCTCCTCGTGCTTCTCCGTGAACAACTCTTGCCATCATTTCAATATTCTTTAATTTTTGCTGAGTTTGTGATCCGGCAATTCCATCTTGTGATAGGCCAGAATCTTGCTGAAGCTGTTTTACTGCCTGATCAGTAATAGAGCCGTAATATCCTGTTGGCTGACTGTTAAGATAGCCCATCTTCTTTAAATTTTTCTGTAAGTCATAAACTGCTTGTCCTTGATCTTCTTTCTGCAAAATTTCTTGAGCAGAAATTGAATCTGATATAACAAACATGCAAAAAATAAAAACAGCAAACGACATGTTTATTTTTAATATCAAATACACCACACCTTTCTGTTTAATTTGCGACTATTCTACTCTATCACAAAAGAAAAATAGATTTATATTACATAAGTTCTGTTTTTAACCATGTCTAAATAAGGAAAAGACTGTTATTTTATAACTTTAAAATAGTATAACGACAGTTTTATCATTGATTCTTATATTGGATGGTTCATTTTACCTTATTTAAAATGGTGACAAAATAACTCCACAGTTTTCAGCCTTTTATTAGTTGGAAATAAGTAAGAAAACTATATTACAGAAGGATTTCAAAATATTAAGTGATAGTTAATCATTTAGGATGTGGTATAAATTGAATACTTTTTTTCAGAAAGATATTTTCCTCGAGAATTCAAAAGTGAGACTTGTTCCTTTTGATTTAAAGCATAAAGAAGGTTTCAGAAAAATTATTTTTGATGAATCTATATGGACGTATATGGGCGTATCTATTCGTACAGAAGCTGATTTAAATACATATATAAATACTGCTTTACAAGAGAGATTACAAGAGAAGTCTTATCCTTTTATTATTATTGATCAGAAAACAGAAAATATTGTAGGAAGCACCAGACTTGGCAATATAAATTTTCATAATAAAAGGCTGGAAATAGGATGGACTTGGTATGGAGTCGATTTTCAAGGAACAGGATTAAACAAAGCTTGTAAATTTGAATTATTAAGTTATATTTTTGAACACATGAAATTTAACAGAGTTCAATTAAGTGCAGATATAGATAATATTAGGTCTCAAAAAGCGATTTTAAAGTTAGGAGCAACACAAGAAGGAATTTTCAGAAGTAATTATGTAGATCAAAATGGAAACAAAAGAGACGATGTTTATTTCAGTATTATTTCAGATGAATGGGATGATATTAAGGTGAAATTTTTTAAAGAACTAGCATCTATTTAGAATAAGGAATTGTGATTTTGTCTAAAGGGGGCTAATTAAATTGATTATTATCGATACTGTGCGAGACTTACATAACGAGGGAAAGGATAAGGGATTTATCAAATCAGCGCGAGTCATTGGCTAAGTTGTTGGATATTTAAATCAATATATTTAAGGTACTGAGGAAAATTGAGAAGCAGGGTGATAAGATGATGAAACTAATGTTTATTCTTGCAACCTTATGTATTCCTTTTTTTGTTTATTTCAATCAAGGAGCTACTGCAATCTTATCTTCTTTATTTTTTATATTTCTTGGGGCATTTTTTAGTAAGCCGAGATTTAGAAAAAAGAAAATTTAAAGTAATCTAGTACAGTTTGAAGAAATGGGGGAGACTAGTTGGAAAAAGTAAAAACTCATCCATTCATATTTTTAGGTTTATTTTTTAGTTCCATATCAATGTTAATGTATGCCTATAAAAACTATGCTAAAAGGAAAACGGGTATATATTTTTGGAAGCTGGATCATATTCTCTTTATTTCTTTCATTATATATTTGTTTTAATAGTTTACCCGTTCATGATGAATATTTTCCTAGTATACATGATTATATAAACATTTTATTGTTTCTTGTTGCTGGAGTAATAGTATTAAGCTCCATAAGTTATATCTCAATTCTGTTTATAAAAAATAAAAAAGTGAAAATTATCTTAATTATGATTTAAATTTTACTATTTTTAATGATTTTTAATTATTTATATAGAATGATATTATCAATATCAATCCTTACATCATTGGCTCTTTGTAGTATTACGGTAATAGGTTTAATACATTTTTTATGTTCTTACTGGCTAATTAAAAAGATATGATGGCAAAATTAGATTAACTAAAATTAAAGCCGCCCGTAAAACGGGCGGTTGTTTACTTGATTCAAAATCCGTAATAATTCATATATCTGCCTTTTTTATATGCTTCATGAGCTAAAAGAACATCAGATACTGCTAATTGTGCATATGTTACTTCTTGCTTAGGATTAAAGTTATTATTAGTAGCTGGTAATAATCCTAATGAGTGTGCTAATGCAACAAAGCCAGTGTTTTTAGCTTGTACATCTTTTGCATCTGCAAAATCAAGTTTATAAATATTTTGATTTTTTGCTGCCTGTTCTAGTCCTAATGTCCGTATGTACCAAACCGCTAATTCTTCTTTTGTCAGGCGTTCATTTGGATCAAAAGTGGTATTTTCTCCTTCAAGAATACCTAACACAACTGCACGTTCAATCACTTGATATAAAGGGTGATCAGGATTAATATTTTCAAATGTTTGACTCGTATTGTTTTCGTCATAGTATCCATAGAACGGAGTAAGGGACTTGACGATAACTTCAATAGCAGCACCTTTTGTCACTTGTGCATCCGCATTAAATGTATTTACATCCTCAATATTTAAAATTCCATTATTAATAAGATGATTCAGCTCTTTCTCTGCCCAAGGGTGTGAAACAACTGGCTGATCACTCTTTTTGTCAGTATTACTATTCCATTCACCTGTGTTTGCATCTAAGAAGCTGTACAGATTCTTATTGAATACAGGTGTATATACAAGAGAATAATGGTTGTTGTCTGCTCCAGCTTCTGCTTTTACATACTGAAGCTCTAAGCTTAACTGTTTAAAAAATTCATCTGTTGCTTTATCTTTAGAAATGGCTTTTTCGATGGACGGCCAGTTTTCAATACTTGACTGATTCACGTTCAGACCTTGTAAAGAACCATCTGCAGATATAGTAACAGAAATTTCATTACCGCTTACGAGAATACCATTTACTACTCTTGGAAAGCTGAGGTGGAAACTATTTGTTTCATTTGAAAAATATGCTTCTCCTGTTGGCATTGCATAGTTATGAAGATAAGAAGGTGAGAATTGTTTTAAGTATTTAACAGCTTGATTAAGAGCCTCTTTACTAGAAATCGTATTTCCCTCTTCTTCATTTGTACCAATTTCCCCTAGTATATCGTTCTTCATATCATGATATTGAATAATTTCACCTGTCTTTTTATCCAGTTCCAGACTAGTTCCAGATCCACCATTATGATATTCATACATATACTGAACACTAATGACTTCCTGACCATTGTGATTTTTTGTTTCATCAACTGATTCAATTCTTAACTTAATTTTATCGGAATCAACTTTAAGTAATTTTTCAGCAAATGCCTTTGCTTCTTTTAAAGAAAAATTAGTTTGTGCCGGTTTGATAGGTTGAGAGGAAATAAGCTCAATTTCTTTCTGTTTTGGCGGCTCTGTAGATAATCCGTTTACCGTTTGCCACTTACCAGAAAGAGCATGTACACCGAGTACTTCACTAATTGGTTGGTAAACAAGTTTCACATGTCTGTCACCTGTTTGATAATCATAATCTATTCTATATTGTAAATTAACGGAAATATTCTCTTTGATCTTCGAAATTATTTCATTTTTAGGTAAAGCTTTCGTTATATCATCATAGGAGGAAGAGGCAATGTCGCTTGAATTGCGATAAAAATTACTGACTTCTCCATTTCCTAGCACTGTAATTTGAATCTGTTGGTCTGAAATAGATACTTCATTTTTTGTGCGAACGAATGAGAATGAATAACGGATTGGCTCTGTCAGTGTTTGGTTACCTGGATAATAGTCGGAATAGCTGTTATCTAGCTTATATTCATTGTTTCCAGGAAACTTCTTTAAAAATGTTTGGGCAATTTCTTTTGCTTTTTCTTCTGTTACTTTTGCTGGGAATAAAGCATCTGCTGCGTTTGCTGGCTGATAATAAAATTGATCAATTTCTAATTTATCACCAACAAATCCAACACTTCCATATACTTCCTTACCTTTTATGATTTTTCCAAAGCTTAAGCCATATCGAACAGTATCATCATTAGGGAAGTAATGACCACTATCCATATGGAAGTCACTATCTTTTAAGAAATCAAACTGATTAGGAAAGAATTCCTTGAATTTCTTAATAAGATCCTTTTTTGTAACAACTTCTTCTTCTTGAATGATTCGAATTTGTGTATTGTCCTGCTGCTCATTTAATAATGATGCTGCGCTGGCTTGTGGTGCAAGGAGTCCAATGGACAGGCCAGTAGACAGTGTTAATAAACCTAATTTCTGTAATTTCTTCAAAATAATCCCCCTTATTTTCAAAATATTTTCTAATTATACACTATATTTACATAATTGGTAAGCTAATATTTAGATTTATTACAATAATATGTAATTTAATAGTGATTATGGTAATGTGATTTTGATAGATAAAAAAGACTATCCCACAAAGAAAAATATAAACGGTACTCTTATAAAGCGACAGAGAGAACCAGGAAAAATAGCAATTTAGGAGGAGAGATTATTTCTATTAAAGGTACTTTAGTTATCTAAATATTATATATACATTGGAGGAATTTCGATGAGAACTTATAAAGATATTATTGAAAAAAATATATAAAAATCCTCGTGATTATAAAGTGAAACTTCCATCAGTGGGGGTTTTTC
>NZ_BCVG01000139.1 GCF_001591625.1 Metabacillus fastidiosus NBRC 101226 | reverse complement strand
CGCCGGCAGTGATAAGAATGTTAAAAGGATGAGAAAGTTAGCTCCAATAGCTGCTCTAGCTGCTTTTCGTAAAGTAATATTCATTGTGAAATCCCCCTTTTGAATGTGAACATTCTGTGAATATTTATATTATCTTTCAGATTAGTTAAAAAATCAATAGAAAATTCAAAAAAAATTCACATTTTTATTTTGCTAATTTTAAGATAGATAGAATGGATGGAATTGTAATGAAGATATATTTTTTGCTAAGGAAGAAGAGAGATTTTAATATAAAAAAGAGAGTGACCTTATTTAGTCACTCTCTAACCGTTTACTTTTTATAAAGCTTCTGACTTAAAAGGGTTTGTCCAATTAAAAATAATCCGCCAACTGACCAGTAAAGCGGGAGTGCCGCAGGTGATGAAAAAGAAAAGATCATAATCATAATTGGTGACAGTAAACCCATAAATCTCATTTGTTTTCTCTGTTCTTCGGATAATGTTCTTTGAGAGACAACAAATTGTATATAGTAAATAGCTCCGGCTAAAACTGTCATTACAATATCAGGCTGTCCTAAGTTGAACCAAAGAAAGGAATGTGTTGCAATTTCATTGGAACCACGAATTGCATAGTATAGTCCCATTAATATTGGCATTTGAATAAGCAGTGGCAAACAGCCGATATTAAGCGGGTTAAAATTATGCTTTTGATAAAGTTTGATCATTTCCTGCTGGATTTCTTTCTGTTTTGCAGGATCTTTTTCTTCTTTCATTCTCTTCTGGATTATTTCCATTTCGGGCTTGATTAACTCCATTTTTTCTTTCATTGCTTGCTGGCTTTTATATTGGCGAAGCATGAAAGGGAATAATAAGATCCTAATAAGAAGTGTAATTAAAATGATCGCAACTCCGTAGCTTCCATTACTTAATTCAGCAAAAAAGTGAATTAAATAAGAAAATGGTTCCACAAAATATTGATGGAAAAACCCTGTATTATTTTGTCCAGGCTGCTGTGAGCATCCCGAAATGATAAAGAGAATACTTGTAAAAATAAATAATAATTTTGTTTTATGAAACAATGAATTTCCTCCTCAAATTTAAAATAATTAAATATGGAGAAGGAAGTGATCTTCTTTATCGTCAGGCGGAGATTCTTTACGTCTAATAATCCTCGTGATCCATTTATCTATCGCATGGATTTGTTCTTTTCTTTTTAAAAATTGTTTATCAATTTGTTCAAATTTATTCGTATTTGTTGACTCTGTAACAGAGTTTATAAATGAATATTCAATAGCCCAGCTAAATAAAAGCTTTAATGACATGCCTAGTATGAAGCTGACATAGATCGTATAAATAGCGGGCAAATTAGTAAGATCGATAATAAGTTCAAATATACCGACCAGCTCCTAAAAATAAATTTCTATCTTAAAGTATAGACTATTAAGGATGTTGTGACAATCTTAGTTTTACTGTAAGTGTGCCGTCATTTTTAGAAATCATACATAAGGTGAAATTTCTTTCAGTGGGATTTTTCTCATCCAGGCTGATGGTTAGGTGAGGCTCGCACAGATATGGGTCACACATACGTTGCTCGCGTGAAGTGATTTATTTCTGCCTTTTCCAAGAAGATAAATCCTATCTTTTCCATATGTAAAAAAGGTGAAAAATTAACATCCTAAAAAGGAAAGGAGAAAAGAGGATGTTTATTCGCTCATATTTTTTATCTATTTGGAAATTTTTTGATCCGCTCTATTTTTTTATTACAAGGCTTGAAAATGTTAAATGCCGATATAAAAAGGATATTGTGTTCAGAGTTAGACTAATGAAGTATAGAGGGAAAAGCGTTATATTATCCGATGGCACATTAGTTGAAACAAACGATATTTTTTTGAAGATTCATTTATATAATGTTGCTTTATTAAAAGATGTTGCCCTCGTGAAGAACCCGCTTAAAAGGGGAAGAATAGTTTACAAAAAAGTGAAGAATTCTATGCCTTTATTAGTTCAATATATTGATTCTCTTCCCAAAAGGAAAAATATAAAAGGAATTATCGGTATTACGATGATCAACAAAGGTGTTAACCAGTTAGGATTTGAACAGTTTCCAATTGAAAATAAATTCTATATTTTATTTAAAAAAATTGGACAGCTACCTATTTATTTTTTATCTTCTTCCTCAATTCATCCGAGAAATATTATAAATCTGAAGCCGTCATATTTAATAATGTCGAAAGAAAAGCTTTATAAAATGTACAAAAATCACAATTAAATGAAATACCTCCCATTAACTCCCACTATTAGTTATCCCCATTCCCTTTTATAATTTTAAAAGGGAGGGGATAATGTGGTTTATTTTCTACTCGGTTTTATTTTAATATTAGTTTTTTATAGAGCATATAAAAATACAAAAAAAATCAAGGTAAATAGAGTATCTTTGAGGAAATCAGAGACTGAAAATTCTAAAAAACAGTTAACAATTCTCCATCTATCAGATATTCATCTTGAAAATATTTCTATTTCACCGAAAGAATTGTCTAGTATTATTGGAAATAAGACAATAGACATGATTGCTTTAACTGGTGATTTTCTTGATCGAAAACGAAGTATTCCAAAATTAATTCCTTATTTAGAAGAGCTTAATAAATTGAATCCGAAGTATGGAATGTATGCTGTATTTGGGAATCATGATTATTTTTTAAGAGAAAACAACTTTGAAAAATTGAAAAATACACTAGAAGAGTATGGCTGTAAAACATTACAAAATGAACGTATTACATTAAAGATAAATGGTGAAAATATCAATATTATTGGAATAGATGATTATAGTACAAATAGAAGCGATATTGAGCGTTCATATAAAGAATTACCAAACGGATATAATTTAGTTTTAACACATGATCCTAATATTGTTTTGGAAATGAAGGACAGGCCATTTGATTATTTGCTGTCTGGCCATTTCCATGGAGGACAAATCCATTGGCCAAAACCATATCATCTTATTAAAATGGGCAAGCTTGTTAGGATGAATATGGTGAAAGGACTTCACTATCATGAGGGGAAACCATTTTATATTAGTGAAGGGCTAGGACAAACAGGAGTAAATATTCGTGTTGGAAGCAGACCGGAAATTACCTTTCATGAAGTGTCTTAAAAATAGGGAAGATAGCGGCATTCGGCAGGATGCTGCTGTTTCTATTTTATTAGAGGAGAATAATGGGTAAATACATGACATATAGCATATCCTTTCAATACATATTAAAGTAAGAGCGGTAATTCAATCTTTTTGAAGTCTCTTTCTAATAAAGTATAATGTAAAGAGATACCAGTAGATTTTCTAACAGATAGTTCTTTTAAAGCAGGAAGGTGAGAAAAATGTCAAAGGGATCATTAACGACCGCATTTGGTTCTGTACAGTGGTTGTTTTTTATTTTTGCAAATGTAGTCGTTGTACCAATTTCGATTGGGACTGCTTTTGGACTGCCGTCTGAAGATATTGCAACGATTCTTCGCAGTTCACTTTTATTTACAGGTGCAGCATGCATGCTGCAAGGGTTTATTGGACATCGCTATCCAATCATGGAAGGACCTTCAGGTGTTGTTTGGGGACTTATTTTAAATTTATGTTTTTCTGCATCATCAATGGGGATGAGTTTATCTGTGATTGGAGGCGGGATAGCAACAGGAATGCTGCTTGCATGTGCTGCTACTATTTTAATTGCTGTATGTAATTTAGTGCCATTCGTATTGAAAATATTCTCTCCGATGGTAATGACCGTTTACTTGTTTTTATTAACTTTTCAGCTTATTATTATTTTCTTTGGCGGGATGTTAAAAATAAATAGTGACGGCTCGCTTAATTTACACATTACTTTATTTTCATTTATTATTGTTGCTTTCGTTTGTTTACTTAATATAAAAGGGAATAAAATGCTTAGTAACTTTGCTATTTTAATAGGAATGATTGTCGGATGGATTGGTTATTCATTATTGTTTTCAGCTGGGGAGCCGGTAAATAATAAAGCAGCTGCATTTAAATTATTTCCATTAGGGGAACCGAACTTAGAAATAGGTATTATTGCAATTACTTTTTTAGGCTGTTTAATTAATTTAAGTAACACTATTGCTTCTGTTCAGGCGGTATCAAAGTTTTATAATGAAGATCCGACAATGAAGCAATATAGAAATTCCTATTTATTAACTGGTATTTTTGCAGGTATTTCTCCCTTAATCGGAATGTTTTCCTATTCACCATATGCTTCTTCCATCGGTTTTTTAGAGAGTACGAGAATATTTGACCGCAAACCGTTTTTAATTGGCGGTGGTTTAATGGCGCTTTTAGGTGTTATTCCAGCACTGGGTTCCTTGCTTGCAACAATGCCGATTACGATTGGGAACGCTGTTTTATTTGTCGCATATATTCAATTGTTTGGAACATCTTTAAAAAGTTTAAATGGATATGTATTTAGTTCAAAAACAATTTATCGTCTTGCAGTCCCCGTGCTTGCTGGTGTTTGTATTATGACGATAGACAAAGATCTATTCGGAGATATACCGCTTTATATTCGTCCGATATTAAGCAATGGTTTTATAATGGGTGTCCTGTTATCGATTGTTTTAGAGAGGGTAATCAATTGGGAGAAAGTAAGTGTGGTAAAAAGTAAAAATAGTTAACTATTGAAACAATAGGTATTTTTAAAAATCACTTGCAGAAAGACTATAAGTTTTTTAAAATAAGTAGATGAAATATATGTTTAAAAAAAGATTAAATTCGTGATATTTATAGGAAGTGAAATTGTGAAAGAAGTAAAAGCAGTTCGAAATGATCCGTCTTTCGTTTTAGCATCCTACATAAAGAAGATGAAAGGGGCAACGAAGCGGGAAAGCAGAATCGACTACTTAGATAGTATTATTTCAGCAGCCGGTGTGGCTATCGCAATAAGTATTATTAGCTTAATAGCTTTTGCATTCGGTTACCCATCGATCATTGCTCCGATTGCAGCTAGCTGTGTTCTTATTTTCGGTGCTCATAAAGGTGCATTTTCCCAGCCGCGGCAAATCATTGGCGGACATTTATTCTCAGCAACATCGGGTATTATTATTTTTCATCTTATCGGTAACAGTTATTTCTCTATCGGTTTTACTCTAGCAATCGTTCTTGTTATTATGAGTCTCACAAAAACGATGCATCCTCCAGCAGCAGCAAGCGCCATTGTGGCAATTATTTCAGAAGCGAATTGGCATTACCTTGTTTGCATTATTTGCTGTAGCCTCCTCTTGGTCCTTATATCTATACTATATAATAATTTATTTAAAAACAGGCAGTATCCACAATATTGGATATGAACGAATAAAAGCGAGTAGACTAGTTCTACTCGCTTTTATTCGTTAAACATTCAATAATATAATTTGCGACTTCTTCTTCATTTTTATTATCAGTAGCTACTTTAAAATGATGTGAAGAATAAATTTTCTGGCGGTTGAGGAAAAGATCTTCGATTTCTTCAATACTGCGTCCTTGTAAAACAGGTCTCGTATCAATAATCAAACTCATCCGTTCTTTCCATAATTCAAAGGATAAATCAAGGAAGAAAACGATACAATTTTCCAAACAAATGCTGCGGATTTCTTCTTGCAAAAATGCTCCGCCGCCGACAGAAATAATCTTTGATTTCTGTTTAGAATAAGATTGAATAACTGCTTTCTCTTTTGCACGAAATTCCTTTTCACCGAATGTTTTAAAAATTTCTGTTGTTGGCATACCATATTCTTTTTCTATTTCTCTATCAATATCAATAAAATCTCTATTAAGTTTTTCTGCCACAAGCTCCCCAATTGTCGTTTTACCGACACCCATGAAGCCAATGAAAACGAGACTTTTTTCTTTAAGAGACATTTTATTTTCCATTATATACAGGCCTCTTTCATTAATTAATATAGGAGTTCATAATATTTCTATAAATGAATATTATAGTATATAATTCTTCATTTGTAAAAAGGCTGTCTGTCTGCAGATGTTTCCCTTTACAGTGAAAATGGTGTAAAATTTTGAATTAACTATTGTACTTTTTTAGGGGGAAATATTTTGTTTGAACAAAAGCCATTAATATGTACGCCTTTAACTGGTAAAAATACAGAAGAAATTATAAAAGAATTAATAGCAATCGTACAAAAGCAGCCTGATTTAATTGAATGGCGTGTTGATTTTTTTGAACAGATTGCAGAAACGGATAAAGTGTTATTTACTGCCGAACAAATATTTAAAAACAGCACTGGCATTCCATTACTATTTACAATCCGATCTCATAAAGAGGGAGGGGAATCAATCCCGTTAGCTGAAAATGAAAAAGTTGATTTATTATGTGCTGTATGTGAAACAGAGTTTTTTGAGTTGGTCGATTATGAAGCTTCAAATGAAATAGAATATATAAAAAGATTAAGAGATGTTTCCAAACAAAATGGAAAGAAATTGATCTTATCTTATCATAATTTTGACTGTACACCTGACAAATCTGAAATTTTAAATCGTTTGCAAATAGCTGAATCTTACGGAGCAGATATTGCGAAGGCTGCAGTTATGCCTAAAGATGAGAAAGATGTGTTAGCGTTATTAGAAGCGACGAAAGATGCTGAGGCTTCATTAAATATTCCTATTATTACAATGTCAATGGGACAGTTAGGTGCGATCAGCAGAATGCTTGGCTGGATGTATGGTTCTTCCGTTACTTTTGCAGTCGGTGAAAAAAGCTCGGCACCAGGTCAGCTGCCGATCGAAAAGCTTAGAAAAGTGATTGATTTAGTAAAAGAAACGGTAAGTGAAAACTAAAAAAAGAGAGGATTGATGTGCAGATGGGTAAAAGCATCGACGAATGGATCGATTTGGATAAAAGGCATTTTATTCACCCGACTTCTTCTCTTAAACAACAACAAACAGAAGGTGCTGCACATATTTTCACAAAAGGAAAAGATATTTATCTCTATGATATAAATGGAAAGAAATTTATTGATGCAATGTCATCGCTATGGAATGTAAATATTGGTCATGGAAGAGAGGAGCTGGCGAAAGCGGCATTTGAACAAATGTCAAAACTTGCGTTTAGCTCCTGTTTTTCTACTTTTAGCAATGAACCTGCGATCGAACTGGCAGAGAAATTAGCAAGTATCACTCAAGGAGATTTAAATGCTGTTTTCTTCACTTCCGGGGGATCTGAAGCGAATGATACTGCGTATAAGCTTGTAAGACATTATTGGATTTTAAAAGGGGAAAAGGCACGCAAAAAGATCATCTCCAGGACAAAGTCTTACCATGGGGTGGCACTTGGAGCGACGAGTGCAACAGGCTTAAAACCTTTTCGTGATTTTACTAATTCATTGGCACCTGACTTTTGTTATGCTGATCATCTGTCTGCAGAGTCTTTACGTGATGTAATCGAGAAGGAAGGGCCTGAGACAGTTGCGGCTTTTATAGCTGAGCCGGTTCAAGGTGCTGGAGGAGTCCATATTGCATCACCAAATTACTTCGCGGAAGTGAGAAAAATTTGTGATGAATATCGAATTTTATTTATTGCAGATGAAGTAATAACCGGCTTTGGGAGGACAGGAACATATTTTGGAATGGAGCATTATGGGATCGTACCAGATATAGTCTGTTTTGCAAAAGGTGTAACAAGCGGCTATGCACAGCTAGGCGGTGTTATCTTATCAAAATCTTTACATGAACAATTGATTGAATTATCTACAGACACACTTTTTCATGGCTATACATACAGCGGTCATCCTGCTGCATGTGCTGTTGCTTTAAAAAATATTGAGATCATTGAACGGGAAAATTTAATTGATAACGCAGAAAAGATGGGAAAAGAGCTTTTAAAAGGGCTGAAACAGCTGGAATTAACAAGGGAAATTGTTGGTGCAACAAGAAGTTTAGGATTAATGGGAGCGATTGAGTTTGTAAAACATAAAGAATCAAATGAACAATTTGAAAAACCGATTGCTCCACTCATTGTGAAGGAAGCTTTGGCGAAAGGACTTATTTGCCGTGCTGTTGTTTTTGATTCTCAGGATACAATTGTACTTGCACCACCGCTTACTATTAATGAAAATGAAATTGAAAAAATAATTGAAATAATTGATGATATTTTGACTGCTTTTGAGAAAAAGTAAAAATAGGGCTGTCCGATAAGTCCCTAATAAGTTTTAAAAGCTGAAAGACCCTGTTATCAAATCCTTGATTTTACT
>NZ_BCVG01000138.1 GCF_001591625.1 Metabacillus fastidiosus NBRC 101226 | reverse complement strand
GGAGGAGGAGAAAAACCCCCACTGATGGAAGTTTCACTTTATACAAAGAAAAAAGACGTTAATTTTAACCATAGAAATTGCTTGGAGAGTCAAGCTAGTTTCTATGGTTTTTTCATTTCTGAAATGTCGATTATATTGAGTAGATATGAATAAAAAGAATATTAAATTTTCTATCATACGGACTCTGAAAAAATTGTCATTGAAGTGAGGAAACCTGTTGGTTTAAGAGAGATGAGGTTATGAAGTTAGGACTAGTGTAGTGAACCATTTACTAGAAGTTGAAATGACGATTTTATATAAGGAAAAAACGAAAATAATAGACAAACTTGTGATTGATATTGGTGCAGCCCATACTCTTATCTCTTCTGACATTATTGAGGAAATAAGTATTTACTTTGAGAATGGAGACCCTTTAGTCAGTTCATATGGAATTAGCGGCAAAGAAGATTCTTTCTAGAAAAAAGTTGATTTTATTCGGGCGCACCAATAAATAATTCGGAAAATAAAATAAATAAGCAGCTTTTAGAAGTAAAAGAGGAGTGAAGGCATAAATAATGGCACAAATAGAAAAGGTATACGCAGATGACTTTAAAGGAGCAAACCATTCCTTTCAGATTCAAAATGCAATTGAATTTGCCAGCAAAAATAATATTAAAACAGTAATGCTGGCAGATCAATCTTATAACATTACTAATCCTATAGTCATTAGAAGAGGAGTAAGATTGGAGTTTGGACATGGAACAACCTTTGTGGTCTATGGGAATTTTCCAGTGATAGAATTGGAAAGAAATGCGGCAATTAAAGGAGCTTACATTGCTATTGATGACGCAGCTTTTAATTCGGACGTGATTCGTTTAGATGGTAAACATAAATATTATAATGTCTGGAATAAGACTAAAGTTGAAGAATTAAATGTAATTAACTGGTCAGGAAGTCATAAAGGAACAGGGGTGTCCTTGTTTTCAGGAGGGAACGGACACGAGATTTCTTATGTTAATTTCGAAAATGTGAAAATAGCGGGAATGAATATCGGAATAAAATTGAAAGCACAAAAGCCTTCAGCTGGTATGGCTTGGGTGAATGCTAACCGCTTTACCAACACATCACTGGATGACTGTGTAACGATGATTCAGCTGGAAAGCGGATTAACTGTTCCAAACGAATGCAGTGGCAATCAATGGACCAATCTGCAAATACAGCCTTCTGCGGTTACTGAAAAGATTGCAAGAATTACTGGTCAGTATAATAAGATGGAAGGGATGGTATGGGATATAGCTTCTATTGGGCATGGAAACTCTATTGTTGATTTGACTGCTGTCTCAGAGGCAACCGACTTTATTATGCCTTCTGTACCATCAAATCGGATTAGTAATAATGGTATAAATAACAATCTTCATAGGTGAAAACTTGACTGAAAAAGAGGTACTGGTCTAAAAAGAATAAAAAGCGGCTCCTTTCATAATTATAAAACTTCCAAATTTTATGCCGGGATTAATATACAACAATCTCGATAGAATTTTGGCAGGAATTTATAAATACAGCCCTGCGAGAAAAATTCCTAAAGTCTTCTCATAAATTTCATCAAACTGGGTGATTGGAAGCGGATTTATTCCTCTGCCAACTTCAATCGTATAACCAGGTCTCCGCCAGTCCTGAATAAACCAGTCTTTATATCCGGCATAGCTTTCAATCGTTTTGACGGGTGTGTAGCCGCTCACTCTGCTGAATTCTCTCACAAGCACTTCAGCCTCAGGCGGTTCAAGATTCTCAAATCCCCAATAAATCACTTCCCCTTGAGTGTGAAAAGCGAGGACTCTTGCAAAATTACGCCTTCTTGTCAATTGCGCCATAGCAATGGCTTCGGGTTCAGACAGAGGGCTTTCACCACCATAATCTCTTGGACCTGGAGTCTTTGGATTACGAGCTCTTTCTAATTCCCATTTGGCAGGGAATTGATCATTAAGATCCACACCTCTTATATTCGCTTTCCATCCGGAAAAGTCCAAGCTCCCGTTATTCCATCCAATCACTCTGCTTCTCCACGGTTCAGCAGGCGGTCCATTTAATACAAGATTCACGCCATCAGGATTGACCATCGGAACGACAGACAATGTAGTTTGCTGATAAAGAGGGAAGGTTAAACGTCCTCGGATCGTATTCTGGTTTGTCAGGGAAAGTAAATAATCATTTAAAAAGGTCATGATGATAGGGGTTGTGATCCATTCATTCGCATGAAATGAACCATTATAATGAACTCTTTTATTTCCAGTTCCAATCACCATTTCCGGTATTTCTCGTCCAAGCACGGAATTCCCGATGGAGGGAGTTTGTAAGAATGGATAAACGGTCTGTAACCGTCTAATATCATTCATCATCATACTGTAATCGTAATTTTGTTTCCCATTTACAAGTCTCCATGTAATTCTCAGCGGAACTCTGATAGTCTGCCCGACTTGCAGGCGATTAGGATCAAGGGCAGGATTGACGAGAAAAATTGTATCTAGAGGAAGATTTCGTCTTTGGGCGATTAACCATAGGGAGTCTCCTTGTCTGATTTGATAACTGACAGCGACAAATCCCGGGATTTGAATCCGCTGTCCTATCGAAAGTGCCTGCGGGTTAATGTTTCGATTGGAATTGATAATAAGCTGTGCATTAATTTTAAATAGTTGGCTGAAATACCAAAAGGAGTCTCCCCGCCTAACAAATACGTCCATATCGTTCCTCCTCTAATTAAAAATGAGTATTCATAAAAGTATATGACATGCGGAACGGTTTATTATTCATAAGGGAAAGCGAAGGTGTTGTAACAGGATTATTGGACATAAAAAGCCGGGGAATTAAGCTCACGTGCCAGGCTTAATAATTGACCTTTGTTTGCTGCCGGAAAAGGGTTAGTTCCTTAAATATAAAAAGGCGAGGAACAGTATCCTCCTCGCCGATACCAGTACAAGCACATAAGTGGAATGAATTTTTTTTTCATGTTGTAATAAATGAATTATAGAGGTTAAACAGCTGCAAGCTTTTTCAGTATACAGTCTACCATTTCATTAATATTCTCATTTTCAGTGTTTTGCACGTATTCATGTTTAAGAATTTGGATTTTTTTCGCTGCATAATAATCAGATAGAGCCTGTTTTAATGACATTTCTTCTTCCATTAAAAAAGAGGTATTAACTAATTTCTCTATTATAGTTTCATCCTGAAGTATTAGGATGGAGATATTCAATTCATTAAAAAATCCTGCCTTCATACCATTTTCATAAAAAGTATAAATAATAGATAATTGTTCTTTTTTTGCCTGCATCTTTTTTTCATAAAGATGTGGGCAGCTTTTCCTTAAATCCTGCACATAAATATCTGAGGCATATACAGCCGAAAGAACAGCTTGTTCAAACACTTTTTGTAAACGGAGCGAATATGACAGCTCTTCGTTGAAAATTGTTTGACCAGCTTCATTTATATAATCAATACAGAGATTAGTCAGCTCCATAATGATGTCTTCCTTTGAAGAAAAATAATTATATAAGGAAGCTCGGCTCAAATTCATCGTGCGGGCCATTTCCTGAATGGTAAGAGAAAGAAACCCGTGAGTACGAATGACATGGATCAATTTTTTCACATAGGTTTTTCTCATCATTTGTCTTTCATCAGGTGCAATTTTTCTCAAAGTAACACTCCCTTTATCCCCAAATTATAACATAATTTAATAAGACTAATTAAAATTCCAGCATACCAGTTCTTCCTAGTTTACAAATGAAAACAATTGGAGTATTGTTATAAACAGTTATTATTTTAGACATTTTATATTAATTTTGTCTAAAGTGAATGATGGTATATTTACTTTAAGAATATTAGAATAAATTTGCAATAGGGAAAAAGGAGAATACAAAAATGACTACGATGAATAAAGGACAAGTAACGAATGATTTTAATAAAATTGTAACAGAGCGCCGCTCTATAAAAAATTATGATACATCAGTAAAAATCAGCCAGGAAGAGATGACAGAAATTCTTACATTAGCAACAACTGCTCCTTCTTCTGTTAATATGCAGCCATGGCGGTTTCTTGTAATTGAAAGCCCTGAGGCAAAAGCAAAACTTGCCCCGCTGGCCCGTTTCAATCAGACTCAGGTTGAGACATCATCAGCAGTGATTGCTGTTTTTGGCGATTTAAATAATTTTGAGAAATTTGAAGATATCTACGGTGCAGCTGTAGATAAAGGATTTCTACCTTTAGAAGTAAAAGAGCAACTTCATACAGCTTATTCCGGCTATTTTGAATCTATTTCACACGAAGCTTTAAGAGATGTTGTTTTAGTAGATGGCGGTCTTGTATCTATGCAGTTAATGCTTGCTGCCCGTGCCTACGGATATGATACAAATCCGATTGGCGGATATGAAAAAGACAAGATTGCCGAGGCTTTTGGATTAGATAAAGGCCGTTATGTTCCAGTTATGCTGATCTCTATTGGTAAAGCGGCAGATAACGGACGTCCATCTGTACGTCTTCCAATTGACCAAGTTGCAGAGTGGAAGTAATGGAATATATACAGGAAAGGATTGAGATGCGATGATCATTATGCACGCTAAACTCCATGTAAATCCAGTGAAAGAGGATGCGTTTTTAGAGGAAATTCAGCCTTTAATTGCCTCTTCAAGGGAGGAAGAGGGAAATATTTCTTATCGTCTCCAAAAAGACACAGAAAATGAAAATGTATATACGATGATAGAAGTTTGGCAGGATATGCAAGCTGTTGCCAGCCATAATTCAAGTGATCACTTTATTAAGTTCACAGCTAAAGCACAAGACTTCCTGGCTGCTCCATTAGAGATTGAAGTATTTGAAGGTCAGAAATTAAAATTATAAAATTAAAAAATAGAGAGGATGCCCTAAAAGTATAGTTTTTAGGGGCATCTTTTTTATTGTTGTAAACGGGTTTGTTAAGTAAAAATAATAGTTGCATGAGCAAGCTGTTAGCTTTATAATGTATATAATTTCATAGTTATCAAGAGTGACTGAGAGATCTGGCTCAATGACGTCACAGCAACCTACAAAATTGTAAGGTGCTAAGACCAGCAAGGCATATTATATGCTTTGGATGATAAAACGGCTTAAAGCTCCTTTTGCGTCCAATGCAAAAGGAGCTTTTTCTTTAGCAAGGAAAGCTGTTACAAGATTGGATGGAAAAGAAGATCTTGTTTCATCTCTTGAAAACTAATGAATCAATAATGAAGGAGTGAACAGGAATGAATATAAACAGTTTTGTAAGAAGTTATACAGCTCGAAATTTGAACGGAGAAGATTTCTTAGAGCATGTTGCTAATTTAATTGAACGTCAACTGAAAGAATGGGACAGTGTGTTTGAAGTAATCATTAAGAAGTTTGCAAACTATGAATTAATTATAAAAATGAATGAGCTTTCTTATTGTGTGGATCTATCAGAAAATGAACTGAATTATCTTCAGCAAAAGGCTCCATTTGCACTTGATCAGAAAGTATGGGAGGAATTGCAAAACCAAGGGCTTCCTATTATAAATGGCTTTGGGGATTATATGGATTTTGTTTTATAAAGAAGAGAGTTTGTCTACTTATATTTCAAAAGGCATTAGCCTGTTCACTTTCTCTGAATCGGCTAATGCCTTTTGAATGTATTCATTTAGCTAAGGTACTTTAATATTGCCGGAAATAATTCTTTTGAATCTTTTATTAAAATAGATTCGTAAAGTATAATGCAAATAGAAAAAGAGGTGAACATAGTGGGGAAAACAAGGAAAATAATGGCTGGGATTACGACGACCGCTCTAACATTCGGGCTTATTGGATGTGGTTCAAATAGTGCTAATCTTCCTCCTAAACCAACGGATCCAAATTGTGATGACTGGGATTGGGATGATGATAAAGGTGTATGGGCATGTGATGATGACAGTTCAAGTCATCGTGGTCATTATTATTATGGCGGTAACTACTATAATAATAAAAATTCGCTATTAAAAAGCAGCGCCTATAAAAGCTATAAAGACGGTTCCTCATTCAAAGGAGGAATTAAGACAAGCTCCGGATTCGGAAGCGGATCAAAAGTTTTCGGGGGATGAGTTTCCCTCCATTGTTAAAGTTGAAAGGGAGGACCAATGTGAATTTATACATCAATTTTTTATCTTATTTAGGAGTTGCTCTGCTTCTGCTTGTTTTGGGAATTATTTTATTTACGATCAGTACACCGAAGCTAAAGGAATTTCGTCTGATTGCTGAGAAAAATGTAACAGCGGCAATGTCACTCGGCGGGAAAGTCATCGGTCTTGCGATTGTTTTAGGAGCTGCTGCCGAATATTCGGTATCATTGATTGATATGGTGATTTGGGGAGTTATCGGGATTGTTTCCCAAATTATTGTGTTTATTTTAGCGGAAGTTATTACGATACGTTTCAGTATTCATCAAGCAATCGAAGAGGATAACAGAGCAGTAGGTACTATGTTATTATCTTTATCGCTCGCAATCGGCTGGATTTTAGCAAAATGTCTATCTTACTAATAGAGGCGGGAGAATGCATTGAAAAAACTGACTTATTATATTGATAGAGGAAATGATTTCTATGAGCCGCTCTATGAGTACCGCATTCCAGAAGCTGGAGTGGATGAGCTTTACGCCAGACAGCTTTGTACATATTTTATTATGAGAGGAACTGAGTACGAGCTCACTGCAAACGAGATGGACGGGGAAGAGGACATTTTAGTCATTAAAGAAATAGGGAGGAATCTACCCGGGGAAGATGAAAAAAGTTTTCGTGGTCAAGGAGTGCATATTGAATTTCGCAGTCCAAATGAGCGAGAGAATTTTCCGCTCATTTCCCGTATTCCATGCAGTACTCATTTCGATGCTCTCCGCTTTCTTTTAAAGGATGTTGTTCATATTCCAGGAATCGGACAAAAACTCGTCACTTCTACAGAAATTGATGAAGATCGGGGAGTGTATGTTATATACGTCGATGATTTAGGAGAGGCAGACGATTGAGCGGAAAAACGTACCATACGAAGCGGCAGCGGTTTTACGGGAAAATGAAAGACTTTTGGGCAGATCTTTACGAGGAAGAATATGCGTTGTATGATATAAAACTTGTAGACAAAGAAGAGGTTGCCCGCATACGTCTTATAAGTGAGCGTATCGGCTTCATTTTTTTCAAGACTGCTTCTCTGCTTCGAAAGGTGCCTGATGAAACTCTTCTTGAAATGGGATTTCCAAAGGAGACACTTTCATTTATAAGGCTGAAAACTCTTCCAATCGAAAGTGTGATTTCCCGGCTCGATCTTATTCCATACGGGGAGAGCTATAAATGTATTGAAATCAATGCTGATACTCCTACATTTATTAAAGAATTATTTCATATAAACGGGCTCGTATGCGAGCAGTTTGGAGTGGAAAACCCAAATGAGGGAATGGAACACTTTTTAAGAAAAGCAGTTCGTGAAAGCATATATCAAAGCGCAAGGAAAGAATATCCCCATATTGTTTTTACTGCTCATGAGGATAGTGTCGAGGATAGTGAAACCGTAAGATATATTCAAAATGGTGTGCCATCTAAATTTACTCCTCTGCATAAGCTGCAAATCCAAAAGGATGTGGGGCTTTTTGATGAGGATGGAATGAAAATAGATATCCTTTATCGGCAGACATTTCCGATAGAAAGCTTGATAAAGGATGAAGATGAGGAAGGAAATCCAATTGGCCTATGGTTGTTGGAACTTGTGGAACAGGGGAAGCTTTCTATCATTAACCCTCCCTCATCCTTTTTATTGCAAAGCAAGGCAGTTCAGGCAGTCATTTGGGGATTGCATGAAGAGAGCCATCCTTTTTTTACGGAAGAAGAGCATCTATGGATAGATGAATTCTTTCTTCCGACTTATCTTGAAGCTGATTATTTTTTACAAAATGGTCTTTCACATGTGAAAAAGCCTGCCTTCGGGAGAGAAGGGGACACATTGGAAATATTTGATAAGGAAGGCCAGCTAGTACATGCAGACGTTCAAAAGTCTTATTCGGAATACATCCCTGTTTATCAGCAATTTGTTGAGCATCCGATAATAACTTTTAATAGTGAAAAAGGAAAACAGGAAGGCAGGCTTCTGCTTGGAAGCTTTCTGCTTAACGGAAAAGCGGCAGCAATCGGTTACAGAGCCGGAGGTATTATTACGAATAATCTTTCTTATTATTTGCCTGTGGGGTTTTTAAAAGAAGAAGGGTAGAAATAAAGATAAGCCTGCATTTTGAACAGATACAGGCTTATTTTTTATCCCAGCCTTAACGGGTAGTAA
>NZ_BCVG01000137.1 GCF_001591625.1 Metabacillus fastidiosus NBRC 101226 | reverse complement strand
TTACTGCCCGTTAAGGCTGGGATAAAAATAAAGAAAGGTCTGATTCTCTAAAATCAGGCCTTTTATTTTAAAACTTATTTACTTATATTAAATAAATAGCTGCTTACATCGTCAGGTACTTTAAAGCTCAGTGACACATTTTTTATTCTAAGATCGATATAAGGAATATCTTTGTAAGTTACAATATAGGCTATTTCTATTAATTCAGTATTATCCTTGTTGCTTTCCCCTAGATGGACAGTATCTGCTTGATACAAAATATATTTTGCCTGTTCTTCTGCTTGTAACGGCTTATCCGCTAGTTTCCACTCATTAACCTTCAAAGATTCAACAAAATTTTCAATCTCTTCACTATCTATAATAGTAACAGCAGCCTTTGAATCTCCAGGCAGCACAACTTCAATTTTTTTACTCTTTTCTATACTTTCGTTCCAATCAAAGCTTTTATCTTTATCATTTAAATTACACCCTGTAAGCAATATGACTACGGTAATAATAGATAGAAATAATACAGATACTTTCTTCAAAAGAATAACCCCACTTTCCCGTGAATGTTATCTTTTCAATAATAATAAACGGTAATAAGGACATGACTTTGCATTTGACCTAATTCAATTAAACAAGTGAATGCTTAAACGCATAAATAACTGCCTGTGTACGGTCTTGTACTTCAAGCTTACTTAAAATATTACTAACATGTGTCTTCGCCGTTTTCAAAGCGATGAACAGTTCATCTGCGATCTCCTGATTGGTCTTTCCTTCTGTCATAAGCAATAAGATCTCCATTTCACGAGCCGTCAGCTGCTCATGCGGATAAGTGACTTCCTTTTGACGCATTTTCATCATCATTTTCCCAGTCACTTCCGGCTCTAGAATAGACTGTCCATCATATGTAGCCCGTATAGCATTGGCGATTTCACTTGCCTTTGATGTTTTAAGTAAATAGCTAGTTGCCCCTGCCTCTAATGCTGGGTATACTTTTTCATCATCAAGGAAACTTGTCACAATAATGATTTTCGCTTCAGGCCATTTCTCAATAATGCTTTTTGTCGCCTCAATACCATCCATTTCTTTCATTACTAAATCCATTAACACAACATCCGGACGAAGCTCCAGCACGAGGTCAACACCTTTATGCCCATCATCTGCCTCACCTACTACCTCTATATCTGGCTGGGCAGATAAATAAGATGACACACCAATTCGAACCATCTCATGGTCATCAACAAATACTACTTTAATCATCTTTATCCCCCTTTATTCTACTAAAAAACTACTCATTTTTAACAGCATGCATTTATAATTTTTAAAACAGGTTAAGATATTTTTGCTTATATAACGGGAACTTTGACTTCTAGTCTAGTTCCTTTATTATTCAAACTAATAATTTTCAGTGTTCCTCCGATTTCAACAGCACGTTCATACATATTTTGCAGGCCATAAGAACCAGACTTTCTTGTTTCTACATCAAATCCAATTCCATCATCAACGATTCGCAAAATAACAAACTCATCACGCTTTATTAATAGTACTTCCAGTGTCGTTGATTTAGCATGACGCAATGTGTTCGAAACAGATTCCTGTAAAATACGAAACAGATGATCCTCCACACCTTTATCAAGCGGCATCGCTTCTATTTTCCACGTTATGTTCATTGGTACTTTTTGTGATAATTCAACTAAAAGCTCCTTCATACCTTCTTGCAGTGATTTTCCCTTCAAAGCTACAGGACGAAGATGAAGAAGCAGTGCTCTCATTTCAAGCTGTGACTGATTAATTGTTGCCTCAACCATTTTTAATTGCTTTGATTCTCTATCATCTGACAGCGGTCTTGTTTCCGTTATTGCTGACATCATCATAGACGCTGCAAACAGCTGCTGACTCACAGAATCATGGAGCTCACGAGCAAGTCTATTTCTCTCTTGAGAAACGATGTCCTGAATCCTCTTTTCCTGGTCTTCTGCTTTTTCATTTGCAAGCTTTTGTGATAATTTAGTCTGCTCCGCCATCTGTTTTTGCACTTTATCAATCTTCGAGCAAATAGAGTCAACCTCTTGCATAGAATGCGTTTGAGCTGAAATTTGCCGGCCTTGTTCCAAATCAATTAAAGAATTTTCAACTAATAATAGCTGTTTTTTCCATCCGGCCCCGATATAAAGCCCATATAGTGCCCCTAAAAAAAGAATAACACTCGGTACGATATAGACAAATGGCAGGTTACCAACTTTTCTTTCAAAAAGCAGCTTCCAACTTTCAAGTGGAAAGGCAAGGAAGAACATGATCGAAAAAACGAGCAATAAAAAGAAAGAAAACAAAGCAATCGATAAAATTTGACGCTGTACAATCGTCATAATCTTTTCACCTCTAAATCTCCAGTAAGCATCGAGGTGATAATTTTAACTTTATGACCTGACTCTTCATAATCTGGTGTTTGAAAAATAATAGCTTCATTTACTAATTTTGATTCTTTTTGCTGAAATATTTTAGCCGATCCGATTAAAACAGAATGATTCACTGTCACTCCAACTTCATATGGTACAAGTATTTGTACATTTCCAATAAAGTGACGAATCGAAATAACTGCTTCTTCCTTTGGCAATACTGTATTGCTTAAGTCTACTATTGTATTACCAACACCTACTTGAATATTTACATCATTCCATTCGTAAACATGATCAGGTGTCTTTTGATTACTAAAAAATTTATTTTCAAATAACGATCTTCGTTTTATCAACGGTTCTGAGGACTCCGAATGTTCAACTTCTATGATTTCCGGTTTAATATAATTAGGATTCTTTTTTGATTGATAATATTCAATGATAAAATAAAGAATAATTGCGATTAAGAAATATTTAAATGTCATCATATTTAAAATAGTAATGACGAGCCAAATCCAGCCAAACCATAATAAAGCTTTCCCCATCGTCCTTCCTGACCATTTCCGTCCATAATAAATACAGCCAATGGCAATAACAATTGCAGCAATCAACCCACCGTTAAAAAAGAGTACTTCAAGAAGAAGGACAGCAAGCCCAATTAGAAGAAACCAGTTTATATAATCTGTCTTAAATTTCTTAAACAATTCGGTTCCTCCTTCCTGTTTTCTTATTTTAAAAAAAGCGTAGAATACCTACGCCTTTTTAGAATACCATTTTTTTATATATCAATGATATATAATTATAGGGAGTTTTCACTTACATTTGCTTGCTTTTCTAGTTGTGCAATCCTAGAATCGATTGTGTTTCGGTAATATTCTGAGTTTACTTTATTCTCTAATCTATCAAGATAGTCTTCCATTTCATCAAATTTTGAAAATGGCTTCGAATCATAATTGCCGCTTTCCAATACTTTATTAATACGATGGTTTGCACGGGCAATATTTTCTCTTCCCATAAGCTCCATTCGTTTAATATGCATATCTTTTAATTTATGCTTCATTTCTTCATATTTCTGTTCAAGTTCTGTTAAATGACGTTCTGCCTCATTACGGGAGTTACGAATTCTTTCTAACCGTTCTTCATAATGGACTTGTTCTTTTAATGCAAATTCATAAAGGTCTGATTCCCCTGCTTTTGAAGCAACCTCTGCCTGATATTTTCGCTTTTCTGCCAATTGCTCTGCCTCACGGTATTCACGTGTAAATTCTTCTTTTAATAAATATTGACGCTCGACTAATTTTCTAACCTTCTCTGCTTCTTGCTCACACTGTCTTAAATAATGATTTAAAACAGATAATGGGTTCTTTTGCTCCTTCTTATCTAATACTTCATGTAAATCTTGAGAAATTGAATCTCTAATTCTTGTAAATAAATTAGCCATACTGTATTCGCTCCTTTTATTAATGGTTTTTGTTTAATTCGTTCCATTCTTTTTCAAAGTTTGTAAATGGGTCTGGTTCTTCTTTTAAGATGTTTTTTGATTTATTCCAATTTTTATAAACAACGTATAAAGCGTATACTGCTACGAGTCCAATGATTGCTGGTAAATTTGAAATTGATGCAAATAAAGCAATCACTGCAATAACAGCAAGAACAACTTTATTAAAAGTGGAATTTGTTTTTAAAAATCCTTTGTATGCGTAATACATAACGATCAAACTTATTACTAGGGAAAGCATCGGTGCTAGATTTGAAAGCAAAATGGCTGCTGCCACCACACCTAAAATTAATAATCCTGCCTTTTTCATTTATTTTTCCTCCTTTCTTTTTAAACACTTTCTGTTTGCTATGTCTTTATCTTATCTACATTTTCTTTTCTCCATAACGTGCCCTGGCTTTATTTTGAACTAAGACTTAAGACGTATTATAAATAAGACCTTAGAATTTGAGTTTTTTAGACATAAAATCCTCCAATAGTGGGAAAAATTAATAAGTATACTATGCTAAAAAATGGAGGGGACATTTAATGGATAACGAACAAAAGCGACCACATATTCCTGAGCCATATTGGAGAGAAAATTTAAATATACCGACATTTAACAAACTTTCAATTGATAAAGAAGCAGACATCGTCATTGTAGGCGGTGGCATAACGGGGATTACTACTGCCTATTTACTAACAAAGGAAGGATTTAAAGTAACTCTTCTTGAAGCAGATGTACTTTTAAATGGAACGACAGGGCATACAACAGCAAAAGTTACAGCCCAGCACGGAGTTATCTACGATGAATTAATTAATCATATGGGTAGAGAGAAAGCAAGGCTTTATTATGAAGCAAATGATGAAGCAATGCAGTTTATTAGAAATATTGCAGCAGAATTACAAATCGATTGTGATTTAACTGTTGAAGATTCTTATATCTATGCAATTAATGATGATAATCTTCGAAGGGTTACAAAAGAGTATGAAGCATATGAGCGGCTTGGGATTCCTAATGATTATGTCGATACTATCCCACTGGATATTGATATTAAAGGTGCTGTCATTATGACGAAGCAATCTCAATTCCATCCTTTAAAATATTTATCTAAGCTCGTTGATGAAATTATAAAAGGCGGAGGGGAGATTTATGAACAGACGACAGCAATTGATATTGAAACAACAACAAAACCGACTGTCGTAACGGGAGACGGACACCGGGTTACAGGTAAATATATCGTTTCATGCAGCCATTTCCCATTCTATGACGGAAAAGGGTTTTACTTCGCCAGAATGCATGCCGAACGTTCCTACATACTGGGCGTAAAACCGAAAAAGCCATTCCCGGGAGGCATGTACTATAGCGCTGATTCACCAACCCGCTCATTAAGATACACACCAGTTAATGGAGAAAAGCTCGTTTTAGTAAGCGGAGATGGTCATAAAACAGGGCAAGGCATGTCAACTTATAAACATTATAAAGCTCTGGAGGAATTCAGTGAACAAGTATTAGATGTAGAGGAGATTCCATATAAATGGTCCGCCCAAGATTTATACACATTAGATAAAGTACCTTATATCGGTTCCATTACATCTAATCAGCCAAATATTTTCGTTGCAACAGGCTATAGAAAATGGGGAATGACAAATGGTACAGCAGCTGGAAGATTAATTTGTGACCTGATTATGGAAAGAGAAAACTTCTATAAAGACTTATTTGACCCTTCCCGCTTTTATGCTGATCCAAGTATTAAAACATTCATTATGCAAAATGCAGATGTTGCAAAACACTTAATCAAAGGAAAGCTTGATATTGCCCATAAAAGAGTAACTGATATAAGTAAAGACGAGGGAGCAATTATCGCTGTAAATGGCCAAAGAGCTGGTGCCTATAAAGATCAGGATGGCGTTATCCACTGTGTAGATACAACTTGCACACATATGGGCTGTGAAGTCGAGTGGAATAGCGGTGACCGCACATGGGACTGTCCATGCCATGGTTCAAGGTTCTCCATTGAAGGAGATGTAATAGAAGGACCTGCTAAAGAGGCTTTGAAGAAAATCGATCTGGACTAACTAAATTTGTGAAAGAAAAGCCAGCCAGTGTAAAAGCTGGCTGGCTGCATGAAATCTATCTCATATTGCCAATGATAGCAGAACGGCTTTCCTGCATTTTCTTAATAAAATTTGTCATAACATCAAACGCTTCATTTCTTTTATTAGTCATACTTTGCAGACGAAGCATATCCATCTGATTAACACTACTCAATGTATCTATCTGACCTTTCGTTGCTGCAATTTTCGCATCCAATTCTTTGATTTTTTCAATATCAGCTGTATTAGATCGCTCTGTGTTTAAAGATTGAA
Source organism: Metabacillus fastidiosus NBRC 101226 (assembly GCF_001591625.1). Lineage (GTDB taxonomy): Bacteria > Bacillota > Bacilli > Bacillales > Bacillaceae > Metabacillus > Metabacillus fastidiosus. The sequence continues at coordinate 2,183 of NZ_BCVG01000137.1, read as the reverse complement.
GCTCATTATGTAACTTTGCAATTTGATTATTTCTTTCCTGCACATCTTTAATCTGAAGTTGTAACTGGGCTTCTAAAAGTGCTGCTCTTTGTGATTGAACCTGCATTAGAGCAGCTTCAAGATTCATACCGGATAGGTCTATAGCACCTACATTACCGGGATTAGAGTGGATAGAAGCAGAAGAGATTCCTCCCCCTGTCAGTGTTAAACCAACTACTAATACACTGCTAATTAACAATTTTTTCATAGCCTAATCTCCCTTTTTATAATTTTCTAACTGCTTCATTATAATTTATTAAGTAGTCTTCTTTAAACATTTTTTTATAAAAACCGTTACTTTTCTCACGTATTTAAAAGTAAGACTTTTATCCTCCTCGTTACTTCCTTTACATATTTCTTTTTTTATTCTATAATATTTACCTAGGTAAATAAAATGAGGTGTTCAAGAGATGATTGATACAACTGCATTATTTCATGAATTGTTCCAAAAAACGCGATTCATTACAAAGGAAGTAAATGAAAAGCTAAAACAATACGATCTTTATAGTTCACAATGGTCAATTATATATTGTTTAAAGACATTGGGACCTTCTACTCAAACAGATATTTGGCGCTATTTAAACGTAGAAGCACCAACTGTAACAAGAACAATTACCCGTCTCGAAAAAAGTGGCTGGGTTATTCGTATGGAAGGCAATGATAAACGGGAGAGGATTATTCAGCTCACAGAAAAAGCGAATGAATTAATTCCCCAATTAGAGGAAACAGTGAAAGCTTTCGAACGAGAAATGATTGGAAATTTATCTGATGATGAACAGCAGGAATTACTAAGATTGATTAAAAAAATGGGTGCAAATGAAAGGAGTTAAATATATGGATGAAGTAAAACAGCCAATCTGGTCAAAAAGTTTTTTTAGCATTTTTGTAAGTAACTTTTTTATGTTTCTTATTTTTTATGCCTTACTTACGTCTCTGCCGATTTATGTTATTGATGATCTTCATCGTACGAAAACAGAGGCTGGGTTAATCGTCACTATTTTCTTATTATCAGCCATTATCATTCGCCCTTTTTCAGGGAAATTACTAGAGAAGTTCGGAAAGAAAAGAATGCTTATTATCAGCTTAATATTCTTCACTATTTCCACTTTTCTATATTTGGTAATTGAGCCATTCTCTCTCTTATTAGGTTTACGTTTTTTCCACGGTATTTGGTTTAGTATAGCAACAACCGCAACTGGAGCTATGGCAGCTGACGTAATTCCTGCAAGGCGACGCGGTGAAGGTTTAGGCTATTATGCAATGTCTACAAATATTGCCATTGTCTGCGGTCCTTTCATTGCTTTAACTTTATTGCAATTCATTGAATTTAGTTTATTATTTCTAATTTTGTCCTTATTAATGGTTGTCGGACTCGGCTTAACCTTTACGGTAAAAACACCTGAAATAGAAAGTCCGCTTCCACAAAAAGCTAGATTATCTTTAGAAGATTTATTTGAGAAAAGAGCAATTCCTATTGCATTAATCGGCTGTTTAGTTTCTTTCGTCTATTCCAGTATTCTCTCTTTTATTTCGATCTACGCAAAAGAGTTAGGGCTATTGGAGGCTGCCAGCTACTTCTTCCTTACATTTGCGGCAGCAATGGTTATTTCACGTCCTTTCACCGGGAGATTATTCGATATAAAAGGAGCAAACTATGTTATTTATCCTGCATTTTTCCTTTTCGCTATCGGACTTATTTGCTTAAGTGCCACACATTCTTCTTTCATGCTTCTTTTATCAGGAGCATTAATTGGATTGGGATACGGAAGTTTGGCACCGTCTCTGCAAACATTAGCAGTCCAATCAGCAGATGTAAAACGGAGCGGACATGCAACAGCAACATACTTTACTCTTTATGATACAGGGATTGCGATCGGATCTTATACGCTAGGAATTATTGCATCACTATTTGGTTATAGTCATCTTTATTTTTATGTAGGATTATTTTTAATTTGTATTTTCCTTCTTTACAGATGGATGCAAGCTCAACGGAAAGATCTAAAGTTATACCCTAAAGAATCATCATAATTAAGAAACTTTCAAGGACAGTATAATCTCCCTGTTAAAGCGGATATTATACTGTCCTTTATCTTTTTTCTCGTATATGATTGGAATTATAAAGTGAAACTCTATCAGTGGGATGT
>NZ_BCVG01000136.1 GCF_001591625.1 Metabacillus fastidiosus NBRC 101226 | reverse complement strand
CTGATAGAAGTTTCACTTTATGTTTGAAATCTACAAATTTGCAATTAAATAGATGTATCAATAAAGAAGCTGAAGATAGGTTAATAAATTTTCACACAAATGAGAACATATTTGTGTAATATGTTCTCATTTGTGTGATCAGTGTTTTTAAAATGCTCAGTTTTTTTACGAGTATTTAGGATACGTAGCAAGCACCTACAATGATTAATAAAATAAACAACACAACAATTAATACAAAGGTATTGTTACAAGGTACGGGACAAGTATATCCATAACTAGGAGCGGTATATGCATAACTAGGTGCAACATAAGTTGGTTGTGGCGGAACATTAGCTCCAAATACAGGTGCCGCGTTTACGTTAGCTCCCATATAAGGTGCTGCATTGACATTAGCCTCCATGTTCATACATCCTTTCTATATACTGTATATTCACTACATTATACTCACCTAGTTTCAAATTGCCCCTTTCTGCCAAGAAAATGGGTAAAAGCCCTAAGAACTTATGGTCTAATCTGTTTTTGTAGATAAGTGAGATAGTGCAGAAAGGAAATAGAGCTTTTGTTATGATGGGATATGATATGTTGTTTTTTATAAGCAGTGTAATCCCTTTGAAAAGTTGATAACTGAGATAAATGCTGAAAGGACGGGTGTGTTACCAATCTTGTTAAATAAGCAGATTGATTGCTCCCCGGACGTCTTTGTTTATTCAAAAATTCAATCATTTCTTTAGCAGTCTTTATTCCAGCACCATGGCCAAAAAATTTTCCGTCGCTCACTGCGACAGCGTTTACGCCCCTGTACCAAGAGATTTTTCGATTAAAGTCTGGATTCTTGAAATAAACAGCATCCCCGGGTAAAAACTGATTCGCATAATAAGTATAAATCCCTAGGTCAGGATCAGCATGCCAGCTATATAAATAGATATTTCGAAAGAGGGAGTTAAAAAGAGATTTTCCAATACTCTTTAGTACAGCATGGTAAAAGACGATGATACAAGCTGTTGCACATTCAAATGCATACTGTGAACTATTTTGATAAATGTCCAGAATGGCAGCCGATGGACTTACTTTAGACTTTAACAGGAAGCCACCTGCTTTTGTTAATTTCCAGTAGGTATCATTACACTTAGCATACTGAAAAATTGTAAACTTAGCTTGACTATTATTCATTGCTTTCGAGCTTTCTATAATGTTTTTTCGAAGGTTAAGCTCAAATAAAAGTTTATGGATAGAAGGATAGGAATATAAGACAGGAGTGTCTGACATTCGCTTAATAATCACTTTTTCTATACTTCCTACGTTCAATGAACTTGGTTGAAAAGGCATCCCAGATACTTGTATCATGAAGTTCTCCCTTCCAGAATGGCATTGTTCTTATAATATTCGAGTTAGCGTTTAAAGATGTTGGACTTTAATTTTAGGATAGGCAAATAAATGTTGATTAATAGGGCAGATGAGTGTAGAAAGCTGACTGCTTAAAATGTACTTTATGTTAATCAGATTTATATAAATCAATTAATTGGTCATATAGGGTGTTGACATTTCACTCTTATTATTTTAAAATTCAGAATACATTAATAATTTATTGTTATGAAGAGGATTAAGAAATAAGGCTCTTATGTACAGAGAGCAAAGGATTTGCTGAAACCTTTGCCATAATCTTTAGTTTCGCCGTCGCCTCTGAGCTGTTTTCCTGAACGACAGAGAAATTTGTTCAATAGGGAAAACCGGATTGCATACGTTACAATGCCAAAGGTTTCATATAGTTTGAGACCTGCTGAGGTTATATGCTGTAAGGCATATAATAAATCAGGGTGGTACCACGGAAGCTAACCTCTTTCGTCCCTTATACGTAATTATTATGCGTTTTGGGATGAAAGAGGTTTTTTTATATTTATTAAGGTTAAATTATGAAAGTTAAAGAAGTTAAGCTATGAAGAGGATTAAGAAATAAGGCTCTTATGTACAGAGAGCAAAGGATTTGCTGAAACCTTTGCCATAATCCTTAGTTTCGCCGTCGCCTCTGAGCTGTTTTCTTGAAAGACAAAGAAATTTGTCCAATAGGGAAAACCGGATTGCATACGTTACAATGCCAAAGGTTTCACATAGTTTGAGACCTGCTGAGGTTATATGCTGCAAGGCATATAATAAATCAGGGTGGTACCACGGAAGCTAACCTCTTTCGTCCCTTACACGCAATTATTATGCGTTTTGGGATGAAAGAGGTTTTTTGTTTTAAATAAATACAATCATTTATTTTTTAAGGAGGAAAAAGAATGGATACTCAAATTACAAATATTTTATCTAAAAAAGAGATGAGAGAAAAATTACTAAAGCCTGATTACTTATCTGGCTCAGAAATTTTGCTTCGTTCCTTGTTATTGGAAGGAGTAGATTGTGTTTTCGGTTATCCGGGAGGATCTGTACTGTATATTTATGATGCCATGCATGGAAATAAAGATTTCCGCCATCTTTTAACACGCCATGAACAAGGAGCGATTCATGCTGCGGATGGTTATGCGAGAGCAACTGGAAAGGTAGGAGTATGTATTGCTACTTCCGGGCCTGGAGCAACAAATCTTATTACAGGGATTGCTACAGCTTATACTGATTCGGTGCCTCTCGTTATTATTACGGGAAATGTACCGACATCTGTAATCGGGACAGATGCTTTTCAGGAGGCTGATATCATTGGAATAACGATGCCTATTACGAAGCATAGTTATCAAGTTCGGGATGTAAAGGATTTGTCTACGGTTATTCGTGAAGCATTTCATATTGCTTCTACTGGAAGAAAAGGACCGGTATTGATTGACATTCCAAAGGATGTATCAGCCGATAAAACAACATTTATTTATCCAGAAGAAATTAATATCCGAGGTTATCATTCCACTATTCAAGCTAACAGCCAACAGATAGAGAAATTACTGGGAGCTATAGAAGAAGCAGAACGTCCTGTTATCTTAGCGGGTGCAGGTGTTGTTCATTCCGGTGCACATTATGAACTTATAGAATTTGTAAATAAAACAAAAATACCTGTTGCTACTACACTTCTCGGATTAGATGGATTTCCGAGTGCCCATGATTTATGGATAGGGATGCCGGGAATGCACGGCACGTATACCGCCAATACCGCGATCCAAAATTGTGATCTTTTAATTAGTATCGGTGCCCGCTTTGATGATCGGGTAACGATGAAATTAAACGGTTTTGCACCACATGCAAAAATTGCACATATCGATATTGACCCTGCTGAAATCGGAAAAAACATTAAAACTCAAATACCTTGTGTAGGTGATATAAAATCAGTGTTAACATTAGCTAACTCATTGGCTAAACCTGCTCAATCGGAAGCTTGGATTGAACAAGTAAGCGAAAATAAAGAGAAATTCCCTTTGAAATACAAAGACGATGATCAAGTACTAAAGCCGCAGTATGTAATTGAAATGATTCATGAAACAACGAAAGGAGAAGCCATTATTACGACAGATGTAGGACAACATCAAATGTGGGCTGCTCAATTTTATAAGTTTAATCACCCACGTTCCTTGATTACTTCTGGTGGTCTCGGTACGATGGGATTCGGCTTTCCTTCTGCTATCGGTGCACAAATTGGAAATCCCGACCGTCTCGTTATTTCTATTAATGGTGATGGCGGCATGCAAATGTGTGCTCAAGAATTAGCTATTTGTGCAATTCACAATATTCCTGTAAAAGTAGTAATCATCAATAATCAAGTGTTGGGAATGGTACGACAATGGCAAGAAATCATATATGAAGAACGATATAGCCAAATTGATTTAGCAGGAAGCCCGGACTTTGTTAAGTTAGCTGAAGCATATGGAGTGAAGGGACTTCGGGCACAAACAAAAGAAGAGGCTCAGCTTGTGTGGAAAGAAGCATTAGAAACACCTGGTCCTGTAGTAATTGACTTTGTTGTACCTAAAAATGAGACTGTCCTTCCGATGGTTTTACAAGGTAAAACGCTAAGTGAAATGATAATGGAGGAATAGAAATGACGGAAAATAAAAAAACAATTTCGCTATTAGTGAAAGATCATCCAGGTGTAATGCAGAGAATAACAAGTCTTTTTACTCGACGTGGATTTAATATGGAAAGTATTACAGTAGGAGCGGCAGAGGAAGTCGGTTTATCAAGAATCTTAATTGTTACGACTTGCAATGAAAACTTAGCGAATCAAATATTAAATCAGTTACTGAAACTAATAGATGTTTATGAAGCAATAGTTCTAAAATCTGAGGAATCAGTTATGCGTGAATTAGCACTTTTAAAAATTAATATAGAGCCAAGCATGGTAAAAGAAATTACTGATCTAGTGGATGAACTTCAGGCGACTATAGTAAACAGTAGTACAACAACATTAATTATTCAAGCTGTAGGAGATACAGAAAGGATTAATACGATAGTGAAGCAATTAAGCCCATATGGAATTTGTCGAGTATCACGTACTGGAATGATTGCAATAGAGAAATAAAGTGGAATTGATGAAATGAAAAATATAAATTAAATTATTAGCAGATTGAACAGTTAAGGAATTGATTCTAGATGAAGTATCTGCTGAACTAATATTTGCTTTAATAAATAATTAACAGGATCTTTGGATAAAGATCCTGTTTTACTGTCTAAAACGTCAATTATGTTAACTAGACATAAACAAGTTTATTTAGAAATTTTCATTCAACTAACTAACAAGTTAGTAGAAGAAAGCAATTGAATTATATGGTGAAATAAAACATATTCTTTGTTATGAGGGGAATTAGTTTTCCTTCGACTAATAGGGCAGAAGAGTTGAAGAATGATATAAAATCAATTACTATTGATTTTATTTTGTGACTAATGTAAGATATATTGAAATTAATTGCTTAGTTAAAATTCTGTGAAGAGAAAGAGTACGTTATAAGTTCTGTTCCCAAGAGAGCTGGTGATTTGCTGAAAGCCAGTGTTCAGGTTATAACTGAAAATCATCTCTGAGAAGTAAAGCTGAATGTTTAGTAGGTTTTATCGGATTCCACCGTTAGAGGGACAGCGTATGGTTTTGTACGCCAGTAAAGAATAATAATATGCTTATTTGTTGTTTAGGAATGTGTGAGCTATTTATTAAACAAGAGTGGTACCGCGAGTTCAAATCTCGTCTCTTAATGAGACGAGATTTTTTGTTTTTTTGATCTTTTAAAAATCAATGAAAATGGATATGGGGGATGAAACAATGCAGATTCGTGAAATGGAAGAAAAGGACAATCAAACAATGGAGCAAATTATTAAACGCTCATTGGAATCATTTGACTTAAACATTCCAGGAACAGCCTATTTTGACTCCCAACTGAGCAGGCTAGCCCAATTTTACAAGCAACAAACAAATGCAAAATATTGGGTTGTAGTGAATCATCAAGATGAAGTGGTAGGTGGTGTGGGTATTGCCCAATTTGGACAGAAGAAGGGGATTTGCGAGCTGCAAAAGCTATACATTACACCCGAAGCTCAAGGAATAGGTCTGTCAAAGGAGCTGATGAAAGTAGCACTCGACTTCGCCAAAGAACACTATACATACTGCTACTTAGAAACATTTAAGAAACTCCAAGCAGCTAATCTTCTTTACATCAAATTAGGCTTCCAGCAACTTGAAAAATCACTAGATGAATCAGAACATAATGCCTGTGACGCTTGGTATATAAAAGAATTATCGTAAAGGAGATATATCTACTGATGCTGATAAGTTACCTTCTATAAGGCCTGAAGCACTGCAATAAATTCCGTATACGTTTGCCGATAGAAAAAGAGTAACTTAGAACAATGATTTTTCTTAAACAATATTATTATTATTTGTTTTAATTTTAGAAAAAGCTGAAATGAATATTTTTAAGAACTTTAAAAGAAGGTACTGTATTTTAAGCAGTGTGTCCTTTACATTATTCAACTAATAGTGCATGTTTTTGGAAGAAAAAAAGAAATCATATTTTAGACATATCTAATTTGTGATTTCTTTTTTTATTTTAATTTTTTAATGTACCCTACTTACTAATTTTTTGAATTCAATTGATTTCGTCACACCAATACTGTATGATGCATAGTATAGAACAAATACTGTATGACATATAGTATTGAAAATGAGGTGGGTGAATGAGTAATTTATTGAATTCGTTAACGACGGAGCTTAGGAGAGGAACGTTGACATTAGCCGTTTTAAGTCAATTACGAACCCCGCAGTATGGATATTCACTTGTTCAGTTATTAGAAGGGTCTGGTATTAATATAGATCAAAGCACCTTATATCCTTTGCTTCGACGATTGGAGAAACAAGAGCTGGTGTCGAGCAGCTGGGATACATCTGAGAGCAGACCTCGTAAATATTATGTTTTAAGTGAATATGGCTTAGAGATCTTTTTGCAGTTAAAAAAGGAATGGTTAAAGAATTCGAAAGAGCTTTATGACTTATTAAAAGGGGAGGAAGAAGATGAATCTAATTGAGGTTTATATACAGGAAGTTACTCGGAGGCTGCCTGAAAAAAACCGTGATGACATTGCACTGGAGTTACGATCAACGATAGAGGATATGCTGCCTGATGATTACAAGGAAGAAGATGTAAAAGCAGTTCTTGAAAAGTTAGGAAATCCAGTCACATTGGCTAGCCGGTATCGAGATCGGCCAATGCACCTTATTGGTCCACGTTATTTTGATGTTTATGTTACGTTATTGAAAATGATTTTACCGATTGCCACTGTCATTTCATTGATTTCGATTATTCCTGAATATTTTATAGATTATCATAGTAAGGAAGCAGTAATTAATGTCGTTTTAAATATTATTGGTTTTGGCATATCGAGAATCCTTGAAGTAGGGATGCAAGTATTTTTTTGGCTGACACTTGTGTTTGCTATTTTAGAAAGAACAGATAAAGGAACAGAGGAGCATCCGTTAACAGCAAGCCTTAAAAAATGGACTCCTGATGATTTGAAAAATATCGCTTATATCCCTAAGAAAAAAGCAATTTCAAAGTTTGAAGTATTCGGAAGTCTGATGTGGACTGCGATTTGGGCAACAATTTACTTTTATGCGCATCATCTTCTAGGTGTATATGAGGGAGATGGAAACGGACTCGAATTTGTGACTCCATCTTTAAATCAGGAAGTTTTACTGCAGTATTGGCCAATCGTTCTTGTTGTTATTGGTTTAGAAATAGCATTAGCTCTTTACAAATTAATCAAAGGACAATGGACAAAAAAAATGGCAATAAGCAATACTGTCCTCCAGCTAATTGCAACTGTTGGACTTATTGTAATATTATTAAATCCAAATCTGCTAAACAAAGATTTCATTATGTATATGATGGATTTATTTACTGTAACTAATAATCAACTTCAAACGTGGATAGTTGGGGGTGGAATTCTCATCTTTATCATATGTGCGGCAATCAGTGTATTTGATGGCTTCCGCAAGGCTAGTATTCGTTAGTTCATATTTATTAAATTAACTTATTTCAGTAAATAGCCAGAAAGATCTTTTATTTGAACTGCATCTCAACTATTAGTAGTGTCTAACAATTGGGATGCAGTTCATTCTAATTCAGCATTGAATTACAATATATTAAAATCAGTGACGAGTGAAACTATCCGATCTTCTTCATCAAATCCCCAGTAGGAAGCATAGAAACCATCTCCATATCCTGAATTAAACATTATTATATTGAGTCTGCTATCTTTGCATACTTCGAGATTACCCCAGACGTCATCATTTTGTATTAATACATCTTCTACAAGATCATCATATAAGCTTATGAAATCTTCACCAAGCTCTTCTGCTAATTCAGCTTCTATTTTTTCTAAATTATTTATAGCTTCAACATCTGCAAAACATCCTAGACCAGTATCAACCGGATAACCAAATATCTCTCCTTTTTTTAATTCTTCTATCTTTTGCCCAGGTTTTATTGCCATTTCCCAGCGTACTGGCGTAGTCTCCGCTAATTTTAATTCAGCTGCAGCAATCTGTTCTTCTTCATCAAACCAAACAAATAATGGATACTCTCCGATTGGAACTGTCTGTTTAAAAGCTTTTTTATGAAATAAGAGGGGATCACAGGCAACGATTTTACCCGAAACAATCTTTAACTGACCTAACATTTCTGATCGAAGTTTTTTATCACTATTTAAAGATAAATCCAATAATACTTTTGATATATTCATAAGTTTGCTCTCCTTTGTTCATTTTGAGAAATGATAGCATTTGTCCAAATTTTAACATACCTGTTTTAAATTATCTGCTTATTTAGCTAGACTCTCTGGATTCAATGTGTGGATTGCTATCTAAAAACGTATGTTATGTTAATTAGAATGTAGAATAGATTATTTGCACTTTTTTACTGTTAAATTTGATTGAGTTAAAACTTTCATAACTTTTCAAAAATTTATCCCAGCCTTAACGAGCACTAAGACTCCCA
>NZ_BCVG01000135.1 GCF_001591625.1 Metabacillus fastidiosus NBRC 101226 | reverse complement strand
CTTTATCCCATGGAATAAATTCATGATAGCTCCAGTCAATATTTGCAGAACGTTCCTTATGTAATTGATATAATTCCTTAATGCGCGGTTCTAAACGTATATCCAAATCTGAGTTTAACATTATCTTTTCTCCTTAAGGTTTTTTGCTGTTTAACTTTAAATCATTTAAACCTTCTTAACCATTATAGTTTAAATGAGGAAAGAAATACAAAACAATATCGTAACTTAACAACGGCTTCGACAGAAAGCTCATTGCATAATAAAAAAACGATACTCACTATTTAAGTATCGTACCACTTGCTGTTATTGAATTTAGCTGCTCCGATAGTGCAATCGTCTTTTCTTTTATCGCATCCGTTAGTTCAATAAGAACCTTTATTAGTAATCACTCCATGGATGAACGCACTTCATTAACTCTTTAAATAATCACAAAGCTCAATTAAAGTTCCATCAGTCGAAACTGGATTAATATATATTAACCTTCTTCCGTGTAAATTGGTACGGCGTGTATCCTCTAAAAAACGAATCCCATTTTTACTCGCTTCAAGTATTGCAGTATCTAAATTGTCTACTCGATATGCAATATGATGTACACCTTTTCCCCGTTGTTTTATAAAACGTGCTATTGGAGAGTCTTTGTTAATTGGTTCCAATAACTCAATTACTTTATCGGCTGTTCTCACAACAGCAACATGTACTTCAACACCTGGAGTGTCACTTGTATAACGATCCTCCAAACTACCATTTAATATATTAAGATAAAAAGGTAGAGCATCATCAATACTTCTTACTGCTATTCCTACATGATCTAAAACATAGTTCAACATATATTATCTCCTTCTAGCATCTCTTTATTAATATCATTTTAATTTTACTCATCCCAACTAGCAGTATATAGGATTTTCGCAAAATCACTCCGCTTTGGTTCTTCGGACAACAAATTAGTATCTCTTGTCCACGATTCCACTGCGTCTAGATAAGCATTTAAATCTGTATTTCCTACTCCGCTCCTCCGTTAATTATATCTCTTCTTAGAAATTTAAGGAATTGAATTAAATCCTTTTTAATCTCCACACTATTTTCTATCTCCTTAAAGCCCATCTATTTAGCTCTCTATTCAGGGAACTTGTCTTTTAAATTTCAACATTTTATTAATTTAACCATAGCAAATCTTTAGAATTTAATTAACTCTAACGGTTCTTTTTTAAATTTAATATTCAACTAACTGCCACGTTAATACAATTTATACAAAAAGAAATCAAGAATGTCTTAAAAGATTGAAAGTCTCGGAAATATATAACTCTATTTCAGAAATATTGGATCGAATATGACATTAATATAGGAATAATGTCATAATTCCACCTTAACTGTAATGTTGTTCATCAAATTAAAAAGAAATGTAACTGAATTGTTCTGTAAATTGATTACCAGTCCGTGTTAGTGTAATATCATGCGAAGTTACAGGAGGTAACACCTATGAAAAACACTTACATGAAAACATTCGTTGTAACTTTTGTAGCTATATTTGGATTTATAGGACTACAAAATAATACGGCCGAGGCTACTACGAAATATCGAGTTGTAAAAGGAGACAGCCTTGGGGAACTTGGACAACAATATGGTATAACCATTGATGATATAAAACAATACAATAATCGTCATGACGATTTGATTTATACAGGAGAAATGTTGCTAATTCCTGATAAACCGAAAGTATTAGGAATACAATCATCAAAACCCGAAATAGAAACGCCAGAAAAAGAATTGGAGAAACCAGCCGTTTCAATTTCAAATGAAGAAAAAGACTTATTTGCTCGATTAGTAGAAGCTGAAGCAAAAGGTGAATCATATGAAGGAAAAGTAGCAGTTGCGACTGTTGTATTAAATCGAGTTGAAGATCCTCGATTTCCAAATAATATAATAGATGTTATTAATCAAGTAGTAGGCAATAGCTATGCCTTTTCACCTGTTCAAAACGGTGAAATTAATAAGCCAGCATCAGATGAGGCGAAACGAGCAGTAGATGAAGCACTAATGAGAAAAGATCATTTAAATGATTCAATTTATTTTTATAACCCAGATATTGCAACAGATGATTGGATTCGCACTCGTCACATAGTGAAAACAATTGGTAATCATGTATTTGCAAAATAAGGAATAAAGAGCTATTATACGACGTCTCTTCTAGCTTGTGTATAGATATAATAAAGCTGTTTAATTCTCACTTAAAAAGCCAGAGCCTTTCTACAGTTGAACTGTAGAAAGGCTCTTTAAGTTGTTTTTAAATAAAGAGGTCTTTACCAATGGGTATTTATATATCCCAACAATAAGGTAAACAGGAACTGAAGTGTCCAAAGATTGATTAAATAGGACGGTAGGAATATTCAATATGTGTTCTTTAGTAAGAATAATTTTGTTACTCACCTTTTCCCAATCAATTCTTCCCCAAAATGCAATCGGAAAACAATCTGTCATATTACTTTCAATTTTATCACTTTCGTTCTCATCTAATATATCCACTTTGTCCTTTTCTGGGAACAGCTCTAACATCTCCGAAATTTATTGCTCTTTTTCCAATTTTTCTTCATGTTTCTTTCTTGAATTAGGTATTCTAAACGCTTTTTTCTTTCTTCTCTATTCACAGGATAATGCTCCTTTACTAACCGACTATTTATAAAATGTACCATGTTTTTAAACCAAACTGCCCTTTACTTCAATAAGCGAGGGAGCTACCCTCACGACAAATCCTTCTATCGTTCAAGCATCGTTTTGGTAATAGTGTTAAGAAATATTAATATGCTTCAACCATTTTTATTTTCAAGGTAAAAGTTGGACATATTATCCATAGGAGGTGATAAGGTGGCTGACAAAAAGAAAACTTCCAAAGACTTAGAAAAATCCAGTAAATTAGATAGTTACAAAAACGATCGACATAATGATAATGCTAGTGCAGCAGCGGCTCTTGAACCACAAACCCCAAGAATTTATACAGATAATCTTTAATAGTAAGTTCAATATTCAAATATTAAAAAATTAAACTTATCTAAGAGTTAGTACTAAACAATTACAATAAAAAGTCCTCATCCTTTCTTTAGGGTGAGGATTTTGCCTGTAATATTTATAGCAGTAAACAAAGCTAACGCCTAGCAGGGGTTATCAACTAAACTGCCCCGATAGACGAACAGATATTAATAAAGAAATCCATCCCCATTAGCTGAAGAAGGAATTTTCACCCTTTATGTTTAATCCTTTTTTTAGATTTATTAGTTACAGCAACTGTATTCTTTTTATCCGACAACTAATTGTTGGGCAGTTGGATGCCGCTCCATCCGCTTACATCGCATTGGCCATATTCATTATCACCCACAGCAACTACCGTGCCGTCTGATTTAAGCCCGACGGTATGGGCACAACCCGCCGCTATCGCCACAATATCGCGCCAATCACTTACATTACATTGGCCATACTCATTCCAACCAACAGCCACCACAGTACCGTCCGATTTAAGGCCGATTGTATGATTACTACCCACCGCTATCGCCACAATACCGTGCCAGCCGATTACATCGCATTGGCCTACCTTATTTTGACCCGCTGCAACCGCCGTTCCATCCGATTTAAGCCCAACAGTATGAAGATAACCCGCCTCCACCTCCACTATGCCGCGCCAGTCGCTTACATTGCATTGGCGATACCTATTATTACCTACAGCCGTCACCGTGCCGTCAGATTTAAGACCAATTGTATGCCAGTCACCAGCCGCAACCGCCACAATATCATGCCAGTCGCTTACATTGCATTCACCTTCATTATTTCGGCCCACTGCAACCGTCGTACCATCCGATTTAAGCCCAATGGTACGTCGCCAACCCGCAGCAACCGTTACAATATCGTGCCAGTCGTTTACATCGCATTGGTCATGCTTATTCCAACCCACAGCCGCCACAGTACTGTCAGATTTAAGACCGATTGTATGAGCATTACCTGTGTTCGTTGCCATATGAACATTACCAGCCGCGACTGCCACAATATCGCGCCAGCCGCTAACATCACATTGCTCATATTTATTATCACCTACAGCCGTCACCGTTCCATCAGATTTAAGCCCAACGGTATGACGACGACCCGCCGCTATCGTATCTTTAGGCCACCGTTTCACTTTTAACACCGCTTCTTTCGGTGAAATGTAATCCATGTTTTACCTCCTTGAAAACAAGACCTATTTTATTATTAAAAGGATCTACTTACTTCTTTTAAATTGGTTGATTAAATCTCAATGTACTAAATTAGGATGAACTTTTTAGGAAATCAAATTCATAAGATTTTCCCTATTCTTGTTAAGTTAAAGCTACCCGTTAGTTCTATAAAGAAATTTTATTTTTTTAACTGTTTACTTAAAAATACAAGAAATACTCTTTGAGATTTTTCCTTTTTTATCATTCTTTTTACACGTATTGTACTTTGTAAATACTGCCTAACATTTCTATTCACAAAAAACAATCGATGATATTTTTCGTCTTCATAAATATCTTTAAACCAAGTGTGATTGTTCAGCATTTCTATATTTCGATCAATTTTCCGAGTATCCAAAGAACTATCACCGAATCCTGCGGAAAGAATGCCTAAAAGAAAATCTAACATAGCTTAATTATCCCCCTGAATATATTCAACTACTTGTACAAGTAGTATATAGCATTTTTAGTCTTCGTTGATTCCTTATTGAACTATTGAATTTCGATTAAATTTATCTACTTCATTGTACAACCAAAAGATAAAATACAGGTCGCTCAAAATACACCAATTAATGAACTATCCTACTTCGCTAGTTTAATAAGAATAAATACTCTTATATAAAATTATCTAAGCGTAAAATGTAGCTTTGAAATAAAGTTTAATTGAAACAATGTTATTAACCTTGATAAATGAACAAAAGAAGATAGGAAGGTATCTTTACTTACGTTAAATACGGGGAAAATCATACTGTAAACAATTCGCAAAATAGTATGACAAATATAATCACTAACAATATAATGGATTTATATGTAAAAATTTGAAAGGAAGATGGTTATGGTTTATATTGCTCTTCTTCGAGGGATTAATGTTGGTGGAAAAAACAAAATTGACATGAAGTTGCTTAAACAAACTTTTGAAGAAGCCGGGATGAATGATGTAGTGACATACATCAATACAGGTAATATTATTTTTTCATACAAAGACATATCAAAAACTGAACTATCTCGTATTTTGGAAGAAGCGATACATAATGATTTCGAATTACAAATTAAAGTAGTAGTTCGTAGTATCGATGATATCAGAGGAATTATTAACGCCATTCCTGCTACATGGAAAAATGACAAGGATATGACAAGTGATGTTATGTTTTTATGGGATGAAATTGATGATGAATCTGTACTTGAGAACCTGGTCATTAAACCAAATATTGACTCGGTGACATATGTACCCGGCGCGATCCTATGGTCAATTGATAAGAAAAATATAACGAAAAGTGGAAGGTCAAAACTCATTGGATCAAAGATATACAAACAAGTTACGATAAGAAATGTCAACACCGCTCGTAAGATATATGAACTAATGCAAACTTAAAACAATTAGTTCTCCCGATAATAATTATACAATTGATTTTTATCGTTTTGTTTGAAGTCAGGGGAGAATTAAAGGAACCACTAACTATCTACTAAAAGTAATGGGGCAAGAGTTGAAGATCTAAGAGGTCGGCAGCTCTTTTTTCTTATTCAACTAACCTACTTCGTTAGCTGAATAAGAAAAAAGCGAACTCCTTTAAAGGAGCTCGCACACGTTGGGTCATTAAATAATTGTATTTATTCAGTATTCACTGTATTTCGGATAAGGGATTTTAGCCATTGCTCGTAGGGTCATTTTCCACATCTGTTTTCTTTGTACCTTTACTTATATAAGGTTTTGCACTCTTTTTTTTCTTTGCACTAGCTTGCCAACGATTCCATCCCTTCTTGTCTGTTCCTCTCCCTGTTCCACCTTTTCCTTTAGCTTTACTCATAAAATCACTCCATTATTATCCTAAGTTGAGTTACATATCTGGTTAGTTTTAGTCATTTTACTCGGTTATTCACAGAGTATATTGCAATAAATAACATCCTTCCAGTCACCTATACTATTGTGTAGAAACAATAAACAAATATCAACTTCACAGAATTTTCTTTTTTTTATCAAACTACCCGTTAGTTCAATAAAAAACTGAAATACAGATAATTCCGGTTAAACTTTTTCAAAACGGTACGACTTTTTTATAAATAGTACAACTTTATTTTAAATCTACATCATCACATATCCTAATCCCAATAAATACGTTCATAAAATTAAAAACCAATCTGTTAATATTACGAATAAGATGATGAAATCTCTTGATGAAGAGGCTAATTAGTAGGAAAAGGAATAAGTATAGCAATATTTAATATCATCTAATCCATCGACTTAATGTACCTCATTCATCTATAATTAAATTGATAAGAAATCTTAGATAGGTGGTGATACATATGTCTATCCGATGTGTTGTATGTAAAGAAGAAATTAAAGATAATGACTTAGTTAAGATGGATGCAGATGATACTTTGACACATGTTCGATGTATTCATTTAAAAGGTAAGATACTTAAGGAAATAAATACTTACCATAATCTCAAAGTGAAATATCCTCTTATTTTCAAACAAAACTAAAGAGCATCAAATAGATTAATATTTATCATTTCCTGATTTTCATCTCCCACTTACTCATTGGGCTATGCCATTCACATTCCTTGAAGTGAGAGTCTTCTATCAGGAAATGATAAATTTATTCTAAGAATACATCATCTCCTTCTTTGATTTGATTCTTTTCAAACCATCCCAGATTCACTTCAATTGCATAATGATAAGAAAGTTCCGGATCATAAGCAGGGCATTCTTCCTCTTTACAAGGCTCCATATGTAGTATTTTGAGAATTTTCCCATCTGAATCAAGAAAAGCAATAGATAAAGGAATTAAGGTGTTTTTCATCCAAAAGCCACCATATGTTTTTTCTGAAAACACAAATAACATCCCCTCGTTTTCAGGTAATTTTTCAACAAACATTAAACCTTTTTCTATTTTTTCTTGAGTATCTGCAACGTGAACAGTTAATCTCCTTTCCCTTTCTCCACTGGATATTTTAATCATTTTTGTTTGAAGACTCGCTTCTTTTTCGTCAAGAAAAAGAAAATGGATACTTACTACAAAAATGAGAAGGAAAAGAAAATTAATTATTTTTATTTTGTTTCCCAATATATTCCCTCACTTTCAAGCATTATTATAAGCAGGAAAGAATCTTGATATCCTTTTTTAAAAGAAGTTCATGAGGTTTAAATTTCTTTTTTTACGAAAAACGCCTTTTCCCCTTATATAATTATTCTTCGTGATCAATTTGAACATAACTTACAAGGGAGAGAGTTTTTTCAAACCTGAAAAATAACGATCTACAGAAATGCTAACCTACCCTGTTAGTAAAAAAGCGACTGTTCCTGTTGAACAATCGCTACCTGTTAGTTTCAATAGATTTATTCACAAACTTGTCTTTTTTCTACTCATTAATTACAGAAATGCTCCCTTGATCGTTACATAAAAAACTTTCTATTATGCAAGAAAAGCAGCCGTTAGTATATCAACACCCTATCTTCTAACAATTCACTTTTTTAATTTTTTGTTTGATTATCTTTATGATTCTTTCTTACATTTTACAAAAATAAATTTTATTGGAGGTTTATTTTCCTTATCCTTACTTGGCTCGTCAATTTCTGAAAACTCTACCAGTCCATATTCTCCAAATTCTTGTTTTATGGAATCAGAATCATAAAAAAACATTTTTACGCCTTCCATAATCTCGAAATAGTCTTTATCCAATTGTTTGCCCTTACCAAACATTGGAGCTTTTTTAGAAACAGTCGTAAAAATCATATATCCATTTGGCTTTAACTGATTATAGCAATTTTTAATAAACTTATCTCTCTCACGATTATCCAATAGGTGAATAAGTGCATGACAAAATATACCGTCATAAAGTTTGTTATCAAAAGGCATGTCAGTTACTGAACCATGAAAAATACTAATATCAAGCCCATTTTGCCTCGCCAAATTAATCGCTGTTTTTGAAATCTCAACACCTGTAACATTTATTCCATTGTCAATAAAAACCTTTGCATTTCTACCATATCCAATACCTGGTACCAGTATGTCCTTAACATTCCTTTCAAGGAAAAAATCCTTTGTTAAGATTGCGGAATCTGTAGGTTCAAATCCCCACATCGTTTGTTTTTCTATAAAACTTGATTCCCAGAATTCCATTATATCTCTATCTCCTTTTGTTTTATCCCAGCCTTAACGGGGACCTTCAAAGTTCTAGTAATTCGGAGAAGTGAAGCGGGAGATCCAACTGCCCGCAAAGGTCCGATCAATAGAACAC
>NZ_BCVG01000134.1 GCF_001591625.1 Metabacillus fastidiosus NBRC 101226 | reverse complement strand
AAAACTTATTAGGGACTTATCGGACAGCCCCAATAAGAGAAATCTTTTTATTTTTTAATAAACATTTGTGTCCAGTAGTTCCCATCCTCAACATATCCTACCCCTATATGAGTGTAAGAACTGTTTAAAATGTTTGCACGGTGACCTTCACTGTTCATCCACGCATTTACAACTTCTTCAGGAGATCTTTGACCTTTAGCAATATTTTCTCCGGCACTAGTATAAGAGATTCCAAACTGTTTCATCATATCGAATGGAGAGCCATAAGTTGGACTCGTATGGCTAAAATAGCCTTTATTTTTCATATCAAGAGACTTTGTTCTAGCAATTTGGCTTAATTTTGTATCTAATTTTAAAGGGGAAAGCCCTTGTTTCGCACGCTCTTGATTTGTTAAATCTATGACTTTTTGTTCAAAAGCACTTACCTGCGAAGTGTTAGAAGCTGATTCTGTTTTTTCAGGTACTTGTGTTGCTGGTTGCTGTACAGGCTGCTTTTGAGCTGTTGGAACCTGAACAGGTTTTTGTAAAGTTGGCTGACTATACTTCAGCTGGAAATTTTTTAAATAGTTATTTAATTGATCAATATTCATATTTCCAGATTGATAGATATATACTTTCTTTTCAACTGTAGCTGCATCTGCATTATTAACTCCAGCAGAAGAGAAAAGAACTGCAGCAGCAGCTACTGAAAAAATAAATCTTTTTTTCATGTAAATATTCCTCCCTAGAATGTGTTTATCTTGCTTGTGCTCCCATAATATCATGCGTTTTTTGTAATATTTCAGGGAGGATTTTACATCATTCTTATATTAGGTGAGGATTGTTTATATGAAAATTATTTTCAACATCTATCAAACTTATATAGATATGGTTTTTAAGCGTTATGCTTCTCTTAAAATATGATTATGAAATTAGAGGTAAAATTAGGTTTATATTTAAGTTATTACCACCATTAAAAGGTTGACAGCTTTTAGTATAGCATTCCAGTTTTACATATATTACGGTTGTATGACTAATTTTATAGAAAAATTTCTGCTGGCTAAACATATACATCTATATTTATTTATCTAACTCATTCTTATTATTCTCAATTTGATAAATTATTTAAAAATGAAGATAGATTTGTTAGATAAAAAGTTATACAAAAATTGTACAAAAGTTATACAAATTTTTAAAAATATATTAAATATTCCTTCATAAAGCCGATAAAAAATAAGAATATTAAAGCTTTATTATTAACTTGGGAGGGAATTGAGAATAGATGAAGAGAACAAAAAGTATTACATGGAAATTATCAGGACTCATTATTGGTCTATTTTTACTTTTGTTTTTAATATATTGCATTGTGACTAGCAGTATTTTATACAGCAAGAGTGTGAAAGATGCAGAAGAATATGCAAATGAGCATACTAAATTATATGCTGCTCAAATGAGTGAAAGCCTTAATCAGACAAATCAAACATTGAATACGACGAAATATGTTATTGAAGGGCTTAATGACAGTGGAAAAGTAACAGCGGACTCTATTTTAACTATTATGGAAAGCGTTCTTTCAGAAAATCCGAATATAATCGGAATTGCTACTATATTAGAAGGTGGTATTTTACGAGAAGGAAGTGCTGTGAATCCGGCTTTAGTAGACAGTCAGAAACGATTTATTCCTTATGTATATAGGGATGAAGGGAAGGAAATTAAGACAGAGGCTGTTAGCGGTTATGAAGAAGAAGGAGATGGAGATTGGTATTTAGTTCCTAAAAATGAAGAAAGAGCAATTTTAACAGAGCCGATTAAATATGAAGTTGGCGACGAGACAAAAACTATTTCCTCCATAGCTGTCCCGTTGTTTTCAAAAAATGATCAATTTATAGGTGTTTTGACAGCAGACTTTTCAGTTGATTTCATAAATGATTTAGTAAAAAATATGGAGCCTGAAGGTGGTTTTTCAAGTATTATTACAGATGAAGGTTATGTAATAGCAAACAGTACAGATCAAACATTGGTTGGAACAAATATGAAAGATTCTGTAGTCGATTGGAGAACAGTAAAGTCTGCTTTACTTAATAGAAAAGTATCTAATGCATATGTTAATTCCAAACTATTAAAAGAGCAGGCTTTTAATGCATTTGCTCCGGTATCGGTCCAAGGAATTAACGAGGTATGGTCTGTACAGACAGTCATAGCTAAATCGAGTATTCTAAAAACGGTTAACGGAATATTACTAATAACGATTATTTCAGCAGTATTAATGATTATTTTAATGGCAGCTACTTCAGCAATGTTTATTCAAAGGCAATTAAAGCCGCTTACATATTTAAAAGAATCAATTGAAACAGCAGCGACTGGTGACTTAACGAGTAAAGTGGATGAATCAAAAATCCGTCAAGATGAAATTGGAGCAGTTGCAATTGCATTTAACAACATGCTTAATAAAACAAACGAAGTAATACATACTGTAAAGCAATCCTCTCTTGAATTAAATGAATCGTCAACAGAGTTATATCAAACATTTGAAGAAGTTTCTGCTGCAAGTGAAGAAGTGGCTTCTGCTGTAGACGAAATTGCTCAAGGTGCTTCACAACAGTCATCAGATGCGGAGAACACAAATCAGCAAATGGTTGCTCTTTCGGAGCAGATTGATTCTCTGTCTTCTCTTTCAAATGATATGGACCAATTATCACTCCAAAGTGGTCAATCAACTGCACAAGGTATGGAACAGGTGAAACAGCTGCGTGAGCATAATGAAACAACAAATGAAATGAATAAAAAAGTTCAACAGCAAGTCCAGGCGTTATCTAATAAAATTGCAGACATTGAAACTGTTATTGCATCTATTCACGGGATTACTGCGCAAACGAATTTACTTGCTTTAAATGCAAGTATTGAAGCAGCACGTGCTGGAGAACATGGAAAAGGGTTTACTGTCGTTGCAGAAGAAGTAAGAAAACTTGCAGAACAGTCACGTCAGGAAACAGAAGTTATCCAGAAAACAGTTCAAGAAATACTTTATGAGTCGGAACAGACTGTGATATTAATTTCCAAGAACTTTGAATTAATGGAACTGAATAATCAATCTGTTTCCAGTACGGAGTCATCTTTTATAGAAAATGCAGAGTTAGTTAAAAAATTAGGTGCATCTATCCATGAGTTATCTACAAAATTGAATGACATGGTAAATTACAAAGAGTATGCAATGGAAGCTATTCAAAGTGTATCAGCTATTTCACAGGAAACTGCTGCTTCAGCAGAACAAGTGAGCGCATCAGCTACTCAGCAGCAGAAAGAAATGGAAAGGGTAGCTTTATCAACAGAAAGAGTAAGTAATATTGCAGGGGAGTTACAAGAAGTAGTTAACCGGTTTAAAGTAAATTAATATAATAAAATGCCTCCAATACTAATACGGTAAGGGGGCATTTTCGGTTTGAGAATACAGTCATGTCATAACTAATATATTTTTCTTCTTAGAGTGTTAAAAATGAATGATAAATTGTTTGAATATTATCTAATAAGGGAATTGAATAGACAAATACATTTAAACTATTTGATATTTAAAGGAGGAACTATGATGTCAACAAATATTCTTTCAAATGATAATACTTCAATGAATGAAACAGCAAACACATATAATTCTTCAATAGATAATAATGCTACTAGGTACTCGAGTGACAGCTCAAACAGCAAATTTATGAAAGGTGTCCTAATTGGAGCTGCAATTGGGGGATTAGCAGCAATGCTTGATTCCAGTACGAGAACAAAAGTAAAGGATACTGCATTAAATGTTAAAGATGCTTCCATGAATGTCATTAGTGAAGTGAAAAATAATCCTTCTGATGTAAAGGACCAAATGATAAACAGCTTTAAAGAAGCAACAAATATTTTAAAAGAAGTAATTGGCGATGCTCAAAATTTGTATCAGCGTCTCAATGAAGATGTATTCAGTAAAGTGGATGATGTAAAATCAGTATCCAATGAGGCGATGAACAGTGTAGCAGAAGCGAAAGATGATTTGAAAGAGATGGGATCAAAAGTGAAGCAGGCAGGAACAACTGTACTTGATAATACAGTTAACGGTTCTTCCAATAATTCAGAATCAGATAATTCAAACTCGAATAATCCGGAATCAGACAGTTCAAACTCAAATAATCCAGAGTCAGGCGATTCGAGCTCAGAAAGTTCAAGGTCTGTCCATTCATAATAACAAGTTGCTGCTACGGATTGATGTTATACGAAAATGATAAAAATAGTACCGGCTTTTATTCCGGTACTATTTTTTCTGCTGTTTCTTTTTTTGAAGGCCAACCCATATGTAATAAATGATCCAAAAAAGAAGCGGGATCAGTAAAACATATGGCTTGTATTGTTTGTCCAGCGTGTAAATTAAAATGAAGGCGATGATAAAGGAAGGAACCATGAAAAACCAATAATTTTTTGGGAACATTGTTAAACTCCTTTTAAAAAATCTCTATTTCATTATACATGAAGTAGGTCATTTTTAGCGGTCTGCTATTCGTATTTCTATGAAAAGAAATAAAAAAAGAATGAAATATTTACAAATTAATGAAACCATTTATAACTTGTATCGTATAACTAATATGTAAGATTGATAAAATAGGAGGTTTGAAAAATGACAGAAGTAGAGTTATCGAAAAATACAGTGGAGAAAAAGCCATCGCTTTTTGGTATGATTTTCAGTCCGAGTGAACAGTTTGAGCGAATGAGGGAAAAGCCTGTTATATTAGTTCCGCTTATTATTGTTCTGATTACTGGCTTAATTATGTCTGTTTTAGTCGGATTAAATGTGATAAATTATCTCCCTCCGATGGATGATTTAGGTATGTCGGCCGAAGACTTGCAGATGTTTCAAACGATTACGATAGCAAGTACAGCTGCTATAACTTTTTTCAGTGTTCCAGTAATTTTATTAGTAATGACTCTTATTTACTTTGCAATTGCTAAAATAATGAAAATAGAAGTAACCTTTAAAAAAATGCTCTCGTTAAATATTTTTACTGCTTTTATCGGATTGGTTGGTCAGGTAATTAATCTTTTAATTATGGCTGCTATTAAAGGTGATCCGGAAGTGATGCTGACAAGTCTGAACAGTTTAGTAGGAGCTACAGGGGCACTTGGTGCTGTACTAAGTACGTTCGAAATTTTTAGCATATGGAGTTCTATTCTTTTAGCATTAGGTTTACATAAAGTAATCGGATTTTCTAAAAAAGCTTCATGGACGATTGTTATTGTATTCTTTATTATAGGCCTTATTTTTGCAGCTGTTAGCGGTGCAGCAAATGAGATGTTTGAAGGGATGAATCAATTCTAATGAAGAAAAAGATTTGGATTATTATTGGAGTAGCTGCTCTTATTCTCTTATTCATAGGCGCGAATGTGTTTCGCGCTATGAATAAAGAGGAGTTAACAGTGAAAACGACACAATTAAAAAATCAAGAAATAATCGGAAATGTAATGATTCCAGGGTCGCTTAAATTTGCAGATGAGGAATATTTCTATAATGAGCCGGAAAAAGGGAAAGTTGGGGAAATCCTCGTCAAAGAGGGAGATAAAGTTACAAAAGGAACGACAGTTATTCGTTATGAAAACGATCAGCTTCATCTTGAAAAAGAACAGAATGCACTTTCAATTGAATCGCAAAATTTGAAGATAAGCCAATTGAAAAAACAGCTCTCTGATCTGTCTAAAAAAGAAAAGGATTTGAAAAAAGAAGTTGGCGACAAAGAAGCGAAAAAGACGATTGACCCGGAACGTGATCAGCTGAAGCTTGAACAGAAAATGGCTGATATTGAAGCAAGACAGTTGAAGATTCAAAGGCAGACGATTGAAAAGCAAATCGCAGAGTTGGCAGTGAAAAGTGAAATTGATGGAACTGTTCTAACTGTGGATCAACAGTCGGCATCAGCTGTTTCTCAAACACCAAAACCTATTGTCCATCTTGGGAATGTAGGAAAGCTTGTTATTGAGGGGGTCATATCTGAATATGATTCATTGAAAGTAAAAGAAGGACAATCTGTTACTATTCGCTCAGATGTTATTCCTGATAAAGAGTGGACAGGAAAAGTGACATATGTAAGTGTCATTCCAGAGGGTAATGAAGCGACAATGGGCGGTATGGATGACGCAGCTGTTCAATATCCGATTGAAATTACACTTGACTCAGCGGAAATGGAAGCAAGACCTGGCTTTAAGCTCATTATGGAAATTGAAACAGATAAGCGGACTGTCGATGCTATTCCTTCTGAAGCTGTGAAGCAGGACGGGGAAGATTATTATGTGTTTACAGTGGAAGATGGAAAAGCCGTTCGAAAAAATATTAAAGTCGGTGTAACGAGCGGTGAATTGATGGAAGTAAAAGAAGGGATTGAAAAGAAAGATAAAGTTATTTTATCACCATCTGATACGCTTCAGGCAGGGACGGATGTGAAGGTGAAATGATTGAACTGATTAATGTGACAAAGAGCTATAAAGTCGGACAAGAAATACTTCATGTCTTAAAAAATATTAACGTAAAGATTGAAGATGGAGAATTCATTGCAATTATGGGACCATCCGGCTCAGGAAAATCAACATTGATGAATGTAATCGGCTGCCTTGATAGTCCGACGAGCGGATCGTATTTGCTTGATGGGGAAGATATTTCTACATATAAAGATGAAGAACTTGCAAGGGTAAGAAATGTCTCCATTGGATTTGTTTTTCAGCAGTTTCAACTGCTCCCGAGGCTGACAGCATTGAAAAATGTAGAATTACCAATGGTTTATGCAGGAGTTCCTCCAAAAGAAAGGGAGGAAAGAGCAAGATCGGCACTTAAAAAAGTTGGACTGGGTGATCGGGTAAATCATCTGCCGAACGAATTATCAGGCGGTCAGAAGCAACGGGTTGCTATTGCCCGGGCAATAGTAAATAATCCGAAGCTTATTTTAGCAGATGAGCCAACGGGAGCGCTTGATACGAAGACAAGTATTTCTATTATGGAGCAGTTTACACAATTAAATAAAGAAGGAACAACGGTCGTCCTCGTAACACATGAACCGGAAGTTGCAGATTATGCGAAAAGGGTTATTCTCGTTCGTGATGGAGAAATTGTTTCACAAAAAGGAGAGCGAGGTGGGGCATATGAATCTAGCTGAAAATATTAGGATGGCATTAAGCTCCGTACTCGCTCATAAAATGCGTTCGATGTTAACGATGCTCGGTATTATTATAGGTGTTGCTGCCGTCATTATCGTTGTTGCGATCGGTCAAGGCGGGGAGCAAATGTTAAAATCGACTTTTACAGGCTCCAGCAATACGATTGACGTTTATTATCAGCCGAGTGAGGAGGAAATGCAGACAGATCCGAATGCCATGATGAAATCTGCATTTACTCAGGAAGATGTAAGAAAATTAGGAGAAATTCCAGAAGTTAATAAAGTTGTTACACTCAATATGCAAAATTATCTGCTTCGCTATAAAGAAGAAACAAATGACGTGACTGTATTTGGAATGAATAAAGCTTATATAGAGGTAAATGAGATAAAGGTTGAATCAGGTCGTAATCTTGTCGATACAGATTTCATAGGCGGAAATCGTGTCGGAATTATCAGTTATAATTTGAAAGAAGAAATGTTTAAGGAAATGGAACCGGTTGGTGAAGTTATTTGGCTCAAAGGCCAGCCGATTGAAATTGTCGGTGTGATGGAAAAACCTGAGGGGCTATTTGCAGCGTTTGGCACGATGGAAGTATATATTCCATGGAATACTATGCGCTCAACTTTCGGTGTAACTGATATTAATCAGGTAACATTACAGGCGAAAAGTACTGATGAATTAGCAGTCGCTGGTGAAAAAGCGACAGAATATTTAAATAAGGTACATAATACGGAAGACTCGTACCAGGTGTTTAATATGGAACAAATAGCAGAAGGAATCGGACAAGTAACGAGCATTATGACATTAATTATCGGTTCCATCGCTGGAATCTCCCTTTTAGTCGGAGGAATTGGGGTTATGAATATTATGCTCGTCTCCGTTACAGAGCGAACAAGAGAAATAGGAATTAGAAAAGCCCTCGGTGCAACGAAAAAGCAAATATTAACACAGTTCTTAATTGAATCTGTAACACTTACATTAATTGGCGGTATTATCGGGATCTTACTCGGTGCCGGCATTGCCTCTCTCGTTTCACTCTTTGCAGGATGGCCGTCTTTAATCTCTTGGCAAGTTGTCGTCGGAGGATTATTGTTCTCGATGATTATCGGTATTATATTTGGCATGTTGCCAGCAAATAAAGCGGCAAGATTAAATCCAATTGAATCATTAAGATATGAATAGAGGATATCCCAAAAGGGTTGCTTTTTACCCTTTTGGGATATCCTGCTG
Source organism: Metabacillus fastidiosus NBRC 101226 (assembly GCF_001591625.1). Classification (GTDB taxonomy): domain Bacteria; phylum Bacillota; class Bacilli; order Bacillales; family Bacillaceae; genus Metabacillus; species Metabacillus fastidiosus. The sequence goes on along the minus strand of NZ_BCVG01000134.1, from coordinate 123 downwards.
AAAGGCCCTGTCATGGAAATCCAGTAAAATCAAGGATTTGGTGACAGGGCCTTTCAGCTTTTAAAATTTATCCCAGCCTTAAAGGGCAGTAAGACTCCCCCCTTCAAAGTTCTAAAAATAAGA
>NZ_BCVG01000133.1 GCF_001591625.1 Metabacillus fastidiosus NBRC 101226 | reverse complement strand
CAAACTTATCAGGGACTTATTGGACAGCTCCTTATTTTTCTTTGCAATGCTGCGGTTGGGTGTTTGTCCATCATTTTAATAAATTTTCATAAAACTGCAAAATTTCTTCATAGTTTTATGATACATTATTTTAAAAAATGAGAGAAAGGAGTTAAAAAATGAAGACTCTATTACTAGTAGATGATGAAATGAGAATGCTTGATTTATTAGGTCTCTTTAGAGTCTTCTATTTTTCCTCCAGTTAAATGTGTAATATATGCTGGCAGTAAGGGAAACACACAAGGAGAGAAAAATGATAGAACACCTGCAGCTAAGGCAAAGAATATACCAATATCACTCATTTAAAAACACCTCTTTTTATTTGATTATGAATGTTCTTTGTTAAAGTTTGATTAAGATTGGGAATGGTATAATTAATAAACTTAGCTAAAAAGGAGAATGGATGATGAATCAATGGGATACACGTTTTCAAAATGAAACATTCGTATATGGAACAGAACCGAATATATTTCTAGCCGAGATGCAGAAGAAGCTTCAATTATCCGGTGAGGCTTTAGCGATTGCAGAAGGCGAGGGACGGAATGCTGTTTTGTTAGCTGAACAGGGAATGAATGTTACCGCTTGGGATTATGCAAAATCAGGTTTAAATAAAACAGAGAAACTCGCAAAACAGAGGGGAGTAACGGTTAGAACGGAGCTTGTCGATTTAAATGAGGCAAAGTGGGAGAAAGAACGATGGGACGAGATTGTTTGTGTGTTCGGACATTTTTCGAAGAAATTGCGTACAAAAACACTTCAAGGTGTAAAGGAAGCAGTGAAACAAGGAGGTTATTTTATTACAGAAGTATATTCGACATATCAAATTCCTTACAAGAGCGGTGGGCCGCAGGATGTTGAGTTATTATACAGTCCTGAAGAATTTTTACAAACCTTTTCAGATTGGCGTATCGTCCATTTTTTCATTGGAGAAGTGACACGTCATGAGGGAGAATTACATAATGGATTGTCACATGTCATTCAATTTGTTGGGCAAAAAAGGCAGGAATAGTTATGGCTCATAGAAAACCTGAAAAATCACATGAAAATAAACCAACAATAGATTCCCAATATATTCAGCAGCATCTTGCAAGTGAACGGACATTTCTCGCATGGATTCGTACAGCTATCGCAATTATTGGTGTTGGCTTTTTAGTGACGAATTTGCATTTTACAATGAGGTCAAGCCTTTCTCCCATAGGTGATATATTAGCAAATGTCATTGGGATTTCTTCTGTTGCACTAGGAATTATTACAATTATTATGGCAACAGTCGCATATATGAAAAAAATTGATGCTATTAATAATCAAACATTTCGAACACCTAAAATAACGATCATGACACTTGGTGTTTTAGTTATTGTCATTGCGTTAATTTTTGCGGCTTATTTTCTCATAGCATAATTATGTAAGGGGCATTAATGCGCTATGTATTTTTAAGAGAAGATGTGAAGAGTATATTGATAGCGTCGGCTTGAATATTGAAGGAGCAAGCATATGAATTATTTTTTAAATCAGCGTAAAATTAAGCAAATATGTGGAGAGACAGCATATAAAAAAGGGAAGAAGTATTTTCAAGAAAAGAGAGTATATTTAAAAGATTACGATCCAAACAGTTTTATTTTTGAAGCAGCTGTAAAGGTAGATGGCATATTTAATGTATTAATAGAAAGAGAAGGCAATGGATTTATTTATGCGGAATGTACTTGTCCGAAATTAGCTTCCTTTCATAAGCATTGTCAGCATATTGCCGCTGTACTTGTCTGTTTACATGATATTCAAGTTAATGGGATACCTGCTGGAAGTAAACCGATACAGCATTCAGATAGCGCAGATGGGAAAATAAGCCCTTCTACTAAAAATCTTACTCAGACTGCAACTGCCCAGCTCGTTGATGGAACTAATGAAAAAAAGCAATTGCTTCCATTGAAAGCTAAGCTGTTTTTAGATCGGGTTAAGAACCGCTTGCTGGCTGGTTTGGAATTTCATTATGGAAATATTGTTATAAATCCATTGGAATATAATAGAGAAAATTCGTCGATAAGTTCTTTGATTATACGAAATGCAGTCAGGGAGCATGAAATTATGCATATAATGGAAGAGAGCTTTTTTACAAAAACAGAAAGTGGTTATTTTCTGCATGATGAGGAAGCAGAATATGATTTTTTGCATCGTATTGTTCCAAATATGAAAGAGCTGGTAGATATTTATGCTACTACTGCTGTTAAAAATCGATTATACAAAATAGAATCTCGTCCAAATATAAAGATAGAAGTCGATGAACGAACCGATTGGCTTATTTTTGAATTTCATATGGAAGGTATTCCAGAATCGGAAATTCGTGATCTGTTAATGTCCCTTGTAGAAAAAAGAAAATATTACCGAATAAAAGATGGCAGATTATTAACTTTAGAAGATCAGAACTTTAAGGAAATAAATCAGTTATTGAGTAATATGAGTATTGAGAAGGAACAATTAAATGACAAAGAGACCCGCATACCATTTCTCCAAGGTTTACGCAATATTGCATTTCTTCCACATGATTCTATACATATAGGTAAAGCTTTTAGCGATCTTTTGAACTGTTTACAAAATCCTGATCAAGAAGAAGCAGCGATTTCAGAGAAGTTAAATGCTATTCTTCATGATTATCAAAAGCACGGTGTATACTGGCTAAGAACTTTGGCAGATTATAAATTTGGAGGAATTCTTGCAGATGACATGGGGCTGGGGAAAACATTGCAAAGCATTGCTTATATTGTTTCCGTTCTTTCTGAAATTAGAGAACAGAAGAAACCTGTCTTAGTATTAGCACCTTCCTCATTGATCTATAATTGGTTAAATGAACTGAATAAATTCGCTAAAGAAGTACATTCAGTTATTATAGATGGCAGCCAGGCTGAGAGAAATGCAGCTTTAATGGATATGAACAAGGCCGACGTTATCATTACCTCTTATCCTTTACTGCGCAGAGACATTAATAAATATGTGAGGCAGTCATTTCATACATTATTTTTAGATGAGGCACAGGCTGTTAAAAATCATACTACACAAACAGCAAAAATGGTGAAAAGAGTTCGTGCAGATTATAGGTTTGCTCTCACTGGTACACCGGTAGAAAATTCTGTAGATGATCTTTGGTCTATTTTTAATATTGTATTTCCGAATTTAATGCCAGAAAGAAAAGAATTAAAAGATATGCCTCGTGAAACAATAGCGAAACTGGTGAGGCCGTTTATTCTTCGTCGTATGAAGGAAGACGTATTGAACGATTTACCAGGGAAAAATGAGTTAATATATATATCAGAACTGCTGCCAGATCAGAAAAGATTATATGCGGCCTATTTAGCAAAATTAAAATATGAAACATTAAAACATTTAAACAAAGACTCTTTTCAGAAAAATCGGCTTAAAATTCTTGCTGGCTTAACCCGGCTCCGTCAATTATGCTGTCACCCTGCTTTATTTGTTGACAATTATAATGGAGATTCTGCGAAATTATTGCAGCTAATGGAAATTGTGAGAGACTACCGCAGTAAAGGAAGAAGAATTCTTATATTTTCACAATTTACAAAGATGCTTGAGATCATTGGCGGAGAACTAACGAGTAAAGGTATTAAGTACTTCTATTTGAATGGAAATACTCCTGCTATGGAACGTGTAGAGCTTTGCAACAGGTTTAATAAAGGTGATATGGATCTCTTTCTTATATCATTAAAAGCCGGTGGAACAGGTTTAAATCTCAGTGGAGCTGACACTGTAATTCTTTATGATCTCTGGTGGAATCCCGCTGTAGAGCAACAGGCGGCTGATCGAGCGCATCGAATGGGACAGAAAAATGAAGTGAAAGTAATAAAACTGATTTCCAAGGGGACAATTGAGGAAAAAATAAATGAGCTGCAAGAAAACAAAAAGAATTTAATTAATGAGATTATTCAGCCGAGTCAAAATAATACGGGTATTCTGACCGAGCAGGAAATTAGAAATATTCTTATGATATGAAACAGATGTTTATTATTTCCAATAAAGAATATTCCTCCTTTAATGGATTGAAGAGTATAATATAGAGTAGATAGTAAATGAGTAATCATTTCATCTACCTATTTTTTATTTTGAATCTATTGAGAAAGGAAGAATTATCTATAATGGATTTTAATCAAAAATCAGAAATCACAGCATTTATAACTGAAAATAAAGAAGATTTTGAGAAGAAGCTTTTATCGGAAGCAGTTAATGTTGCTTCCAAAATCCAAGAAATTCTTCAAACAGGAAATATAAATCTATTAGTAAATGCACAAAAATTAGTTACATATGTTACAGAAGAAAGAGAAGAGGAGCTTGTAGAGTTTGCTAAGCAAGAGGGAATTGTATGGGCAAAACATGCTCTTACTTTAGCATTTAAACTTGAGTGGATTCAGGCAATTAGACGAACTGTCTGGCATTTTCTTCGCAAATTTTACCAGGAAACAGGAAATGTAAATGATATTGATCAATTTTTTATTCAGGAAAAAAGAATTAACGATCAAATTGATCAATTTTTAAATAGTTTCTTTCTTAGTTACTCCAATTTTAAAGATAAGTTAATTGTTACTCAAAGAGAGATGGTTGAACATCTGTCTGTTCCAATTATTCCTGTAAGTCCAGTTGTAGCTGTTTTGCCTTTAATTGGGTTAATTGATTCATACCGTATCAGTATAATTGAAGAAAAGGCGTTATTAGAAATAGCGAAGCTCAAAGTTGAGATACTTGTTATTGATCTTTCTGGCATTGCAAATATGGAAGCTGATGTTATTGGACATTTTCAGAGAGTATTAGCTGGAGTTTCCATGATGGGCTGTAAAGTTGTTATTACCGGCTTGCGCCCCGAACTAGTAAGAAATATGACTCATAGCGGAATTAACTTTGATGACAAAGTTAAGACGACTGGAACGTTACAGCAGGCTTTAAAGATGTATTTAAAATATTAGTAATAATAATTAGAAGAAGGCTAATAACCCAAGCGGAATTAATATGTGATAATATGGATAATAGAGAACTTGGAAGCAAATGAAGATTATTACGTTTTAATGGGGGTATATCTACATGGCAGATCTGAAATATGAAATAACAGAGCATATTGCTGTTCTTTCAGAATCATCAAAAGGCTGGACGAAGGAATTGAATTTAGTTAGCTGGAATGGTCGTGAACCTAAGTATGATATACGTGATTGGGCTCCGAATCATGAGAAGATGGGAAAAGGCGTGACGCTTGGGAAGGAAGAATTGGACAAGCTTAAACATATCCTTCAATCTTTTTAAAATAATAAAAAACTGGAAGAAAGTAATTCTTCCAGTTTTTTATTATTTAAGAGAAATGATTTAAAAGTAAAGAAGCGAACAGACCAAGAGCCGCAATTAATCCGATTGCAGGACCTCCTTCTTCGTATGCTTCAGGCATCATTGTAGAAGAAACCATCGCGATGATTCCTCCGCCTGCAAAAGCAGCAATACCTGCTATTAATGCTTCTGAGGCATGATCGAGAAAGAAATAGCCTCCCCAGGAACTAAAAGAAGAAATGAATAAAACGGCAAACCAAAGTAATAAAATTTTCTTTTTCGAATAATTGCTTTTAAGCAATCCTGAAGTACTTGATAAGCCTTCGGGTATGTTGCTAATAAATATAGCGGCAACAAGCAGCCAGCTCACTGTCTGGCTTCCAATTAAACTGGCACCGATCATAATTGATTCTGGAATTGCATCCATAACGGTACCTATGAAAATAGCTAGTCCTGATCCTTCATTCGAGGAGCCTGAACGCTTTCTCTCTTTAGCACCATGGCGGGAAATAAAAAAATCAAAAAGAGTAAATATAATAGCTCCTGCTAAAAATCCTATAGATGTTGCTTTTATTCCGCCTTTATGTACCGACTCGCCAAGTAATTCATAGGTTGCTGCTCCGATCAATACACCGGTCCCAAAAGCCATAATAAATCCAATGATTCTCTTTTTAATAGGAAGAAACATTGAGGCTAAAGCACCAAGCAGAACAGCAGAGCCGGAAACAGCTCCCCACATTGCTGCATTCCACATTAGACATAACCTCCCTATGTTTTAGTATATTACTACCCATATATTATATAGATGGAAACAAGGCATTATCAGATAGAAAAGGTTAATTAGGGATTTGTCTTCGTTATTAGATTTAATATTGGCATAGTGCAGTTACACGGATTTTTTAGCCGGAGGGGTACTGCCTGACATATTAAAAGGGTTTACTGAAAAAGGCTGTCTCCAGCATTGTGGCTGGAGACAGCCTTTATTATAATACTTTTCTGATATAAGGAATTTTTATAATAAATGAACTTATTAAAAAACATATTATCGTTCCGGCTATGCTGACGGCTAAAAATTTTACAAAAGGGGCGATATGAAACTTGCTCATAATGATACTTATGAAAACAACAATGGGCGGATGAACAATAAAAGCTGTGTAGGCACTGTCAGACATCATTTGCAGTACAGTACTGTTTTTATTCACATGATTTCTAAAAAAGATGATAACAGTCATAATAATTCCAAAAGCAACAAATGGTTCCCATAATGCATATGCTAAAGATTGGAAGCTCATTCCTCCCATAAATACATTTGTATTTCCTTCTAAGGCACCTCCCGCGATTAAAACGACCGGGAGAAGAATGATAGAAGTAACAGATACTTTAAACCAAAGACGGGTATGCTGTTTTGAAAGGCTATCAAGCCAATTGTATCGTTTGGCCATTATACCAATGATAAATAAAAAGATATATGATGGAAAATAACCTAATTGCATTCCAAGAATATTCGTTCCAACGGGGAAAAACATGCGGACAAAAAAGGCTGCCAATCCTATCCAAACGGCAGAAAGTAAAATATATTTATGGGAAAGACATACTTTGTTTTCTGCTTGTTCTCTAGTTATTTTTCTATAAATAGCATAGAAAATAGCAAAATAAATAAGTGTTTCTACAAACCACATGGGACCCCAGTTAATAATTTCTAAATTAAAAATTTTATGTATGTAAAAATCAATATATGATAATTTTTCTTTGTATTGTAAAAAATAAATAAGTGTCGGTCCTATGAAACTAATATAAAGGAGTAAAGGAATACCTAACCTTATTAGCCGGTCTTTTAAAAAGGCTGCTACCCCTTTTTTATCGTATGAAGCGGGTGTGAAATAACCTGAAATAAGAAAGAAAAATCCCATAAAGTAAGCTTGATTAACGGCGGTAAATAAAGTTAGTACAGTAGAAGTAATATCATTCGTATTGCTATCAACATAATACCATCCTCCTGCAGCCCCGTATGCGATTGCTGTATGGTGCACGATTACTAAAATGGTTAAAATAACTCTTATGTTATCAATATAATATAATCTTTTCACTGTTTATTAATCTCCTGAGATAAAAGATAGTAAATATAGAATATAATAATTTTCCTGATTTGTAACTTAAAAAATGAGTAATATCCTGTTTTGAATAGGTATTTTAACCTGTAATAAATTAGGAAAATAAAAGGCTGGAAAGATCGAGTTTTTATTTCTCGTTCTTTCCAGCCTTTTAAAAATTAATAATAAGGTGCAATCATAATGTACACTAGAACACCGGTAAAGCTTACATATAACCAGAGCGGCATCGTCCAGCGCGCAATTTTTCGATGTTTCTCTACTTGCATATTGAGTCCTCTGCCTAATGTAATAAGAGCAAGCGGCACGATTGCTGCGGCAAGGAAAATATGGGTGATTAAAACGAAGTAGTATAAATACATCAAGAAGCCTTCACCACCATAGCTTGTTGATTCAGCCATGGAATGATACGTTAAGTACGTGATACAAAAAAGAAATGTTGTTGTAAATGCTGCGATGATGAAGCGGCGGTGCAGTTTAATATTTTTTTTCATAATAGCAGCTAAAGCTCCTATTAAGAAAAGAAAAGTAAAAGTGTTAAAAATAGCATTCATTAACGGAAGAACAGTTAATTGAATACCTAATACTGTACCGTCATTGCTTTTAGGAAGAAAGTACGTTCCGACGATTACGCCTACAATAACAAATGAAAGAATCCAAATGAGCGGATTGTAATTACGCTGTTTCGTATTGTTCATATTATTTTAGCTCCTATGCTTCTAGTTCTTTCCTTAAGGATAAAAAAATAAACAGGAAAGAGCAATTAATTATACTTGGATTTTCGCCTTTGAAAATGGATTGTCATTATTTCGACAAAACCTTTCTTATAATTGTTCTAAATAATATGTAAAAGGGAGATGTTTCTATAATATTCCTTTTTGGTTTTATCTGCTGTTATTAATTTAAATAAGAATATAATAAATCTTTTTTAATACTTAAACTTAGAAAAGAATAAAAAATGAGGATATCCCAAAAGGATAAAAAGCAACCCTTTTGGGATATTCTGCTGAAAGGCCCTGTCATAGAAATCCAGTAAAATCAAGGATTTGG
>NZ_BCVG01000132.1 GCF_001591625.1 Metabacillus fastidiosus NBRC 101226 | reverse complement strand
TTACTGCCCGTTAAGGCTGGGATAAAAAAGAGAAAGGTACAATGAGGACTTGTACCTTTTATGAAATTATTCAGCAGAAGAACCGAATGTTTTAGCAATATGAGTAACAACAGGATCATATTTCTCTTTTTGGCTTTCAGGATAAGTAAGAATAAGAGTATTAGATACTTCGTCACCAAAGAAAAATTTCTTATAAATGATCGTTCCATTTTCTATATAGGAAAGTACATACCATTTATCGGTGAGCTTTTTATAAGCAATCTCTGTATCAATCGTTTGAAGATCTTCTTTATAATAAGTATCAATCGTCTCATTTTGGCTAATAACGTTTGTGTGACTGCCAAAGGCTGTAATTTCCAGCTCTTCATTATGAATAACAGCTCCATCACCATTCGTCGGGGGTGGGTCTATCATGAAATTGGATGGATGTTGTACGGAGAAGCCGAATCGGCCATTTGTATATGTTTGATAAGAGATCTTTTGTTCTTCTTTATTTTCTTCTATTTTTGTTGGTTCTTCTTCACTATTATTTGAATCAGTTTGAACTTGTTCCAGTTGCTTAGTTACCTCAGATTGGTAGTTTGCTAATAGTTTATTTGAATTGATCTCTTTCTGTAAAAGCTGTAATTGTTCTTGTGCCTCACTGTCATTATTCTTTTTAAGAAGCTCTTTAATGAAGATAAGTTTTTTCTCAACAGAAGTAATTAGTTCTTTTTCGGTCAAAATTTGTTTTTTTAATGTTGTCGCTTCCGTTTGTAAAGTTTGTAAGCCATCCTTTTCATCGATTACTCTGTCTAGTGAATCGATTGCTTCATCGAATTCTTTCTTTTTATAAGCTTGAATGGCTGTTTCCATTTCATTCGCTTGAGTAAAATAGGAGGAGGCGTTTTTTTCTCCTTCTTTCTCATGTAATGCTGATTCAAAATAAATCGCCGCTTGATGGTAATCTTTCTCGCCTAAGCTTTTGAGTCCCTTTTCCATGAGTTTTTCATATTCATTATTGGAGCATGAAGTAAGTATAAATAAACTAGTCAATGTGACTATTGCTGAAATGAATGTCTTTTTCAATTGTTTTCCTCCTTGTAAAGCACATCCTTTTATTATAATTGGAAGGTTTACAATGAGCTATTAAAATATTTTCCTTCTAATGGATATAGAAAATTGTTAATCTCGTCTAAGAAAAATCGTCTTTTTCGCAATAATTGCAAGCTCCATTTTCTCGATCGTTTTACAGTATTCTTCGTAAATCTCTCCATCAGCTGTTTTCTCTTCTTCTAAATACTCAAAAATTGTCCAATCATTAAACCAGTCCTGCTCCTTCACCTGCAAATGATTAACATCTTTCCAAGCGAACGAAAGAGGGGGACTGTATATAGGATGTGCGCCTTTTTTGAGTCTGCATTTTTCCGTTCTTCGGTGATAGACAGATCCTGGTATGGACTCGTTTATATCATGGAATAAATGCTTCCAATAATCTTTTCTGGAACCGGTATGCGGATGTTTGTCAGCCCAAAGTAAAACATTCTGCCAAGTGGACTTTTCCTTAAAAAGGATGGAATACAGCCGCTTTCCTAATAAAATTCTTTCGTGCAGGGAATCAAAATGACGTACCGTTTCTCCAGTCAAACTCGGTTTCTCTGTTTCTCCCTTTTTATAAAAGGGGAAAATAATATGATTAAAACGCAGAAAATCATATAGTTTAAATCCGATCGTATTTAAAACTGTTTTTTGAAAATGTTCCTTTTGAACAGCATGAGTCTCTAAATAATTTTGTTCATTAATAATAATGGCAGCAGTTAAAAGAGAATGGTTCCCATATTTCCAAAAATAATTCCACATCGTTTCCATGAAAGCAGATACATGCAAGCAGGGAAGGAGATAAAAGAGATTTTTCTTCCATTGTAAACTTTGCTTATAAAGCAATAATTGCGGATAAATATCTTGGAATATTAACCAGTTCCCCCGTTCTAAAAATAAAAAGAAATGCCGCTGTTCTTTCTCTGATAATAATTTCGGAAGAAGATCTCCTTTTAAATCTGTCATAAGCCAGCCGCTGTTTCTTGAAACCATATGTGCTAATAATGCCCAGTGGATTTCAGGATGCTGTTTAAAAAAATCTAAATATGCCTTTGTCCTCGTAATATTATTTCTATTTAATTCATCTGTTTTTTCTTTAATAGATTGAACGAGTTCCTTTTCCTGTACTGTTATATTTGATTTTTTAAAAGTATTGGATTTACTTTTCATTTTCAATTCTTTTATGATTTCGAGAGGGATTGTTTGTTTTATTTTCTTTTTAAGAAAGAAGCGGACATCCATTTGTTTCCCTCCCAGCATAGGAATGCACTTACGCAAAAACGCATATGTATAGGAAAAAATGCTTTTAATAAAGAGAGGATTATTATATGAAACAAATGGTGGAAGCGGAAATAAACCGATTAGTACATATTCTGATAGAAAAACAGGACCGTGATGGAACATGGTCTTATCCGTTTGAGACAGGAATTATGACAGATTGCTATATGATTATTTTATTACGGACTCTGGAAATAAATGATGAAGATTTGATTTTTTCATTAGCGGAGAGAATTATGAATAAACAGAGTAAGAACGGAGCCTGGAAGCTGTTTTTTGATGGAAAAGGGGATCTTTCATTAACAGTAGGAGCCTATTATGCCATTCTTTATTCAGGATACAAAACAAAAAATGATCCAGACATGCTTTTAGCAAAACAATTTATTATAAACAATGGCGGTTTAAAGGAAACGAGCATGTTTATAAAAATGATGTTAGCTTTAACAGGCCAGTATAAATGGCCGAGATCTTTCCTGGCTCCGATTGAGGTTATTCTTTTGCCGAACTTCTTTGATTTTTCGATTTATGCAAGAGCGAATATGACTCCTATATTTGTCGCTGCCCATTATAAATTCAGCAGGAAGACAAAAAGGTCGCCTGATCTGTCTGATTTATCTATCTTAAGAGATGAAGGGGACTGGGAACGGGAATTAAAGGAATGGAGATCGTTCCTTTCTATTATACAAGAAGGAATCAATCGTCTTATCGGCTATCCGAAAGAACTTCGCAGGCAGGCATTAAGCCGTGCTGAGCAGTATATACTGCAGCGGATTGAGCCGGATGGAACATTTTACAGTTATTTCAGCTCAACCTTTTTTATGATCTTCGCTCTTCTGGCAAGAGGCTATTCAAACGAGCATCCGATTATTACCCATGCTGTTGCAGGCTTAAAAACATTTAAGACTAAAATTAATGATGAGACACATATTCAGTATACGACAGCGACTGTGTGGAATACGGCTCTTATTAGCTATTCTTTACAGGAAGCGGGAGTTTCGAGTTTATCATCAGCTATTCAAAAGGCAAACCGGTATTTATTATCGAGGCAGCAGCATTTGTATGGTGATTGGGCTATTCATAACCGGAATGTATTGCCCGGCGGATGGGGATTTTCAAATATTAATACGATTAATCCGGATATTGATGATACAACTGCTTCATTAAGAGCTGTCCGATCCCTCGTTTTGAATAATAATACGTATCATCAGGCTTGGGACCGTGCTGTCTATTGGATTATATCAATGCAGAATGATGACGGAGGATGGGCGGCATTTGAGAAAAACATTGATAAATCTTATCTTGCCTGGCTTCCTGTTGAAGGAGGAGGAAAGATGCTGCTGGACCCTTCAACCGCAGATTTAACAGGAAGAACATTAGAGTTTTTCGGGAACTTTACTAAATTAAATCACCATCATCCTTTCATAAAACATGGGATAAAGTGGCTTATCGAGCATCAGGAAAAAGACGGCTCCTGGTACGGAAGATGGGGAATTTGTTATATTTACGGGACGTGGGCGGCGGTGACCGGCCTAGTGGCGGTGGGAACAGAGAGGAAGCATTCGGCCATTCAAAAAGCGGTTCAATGGTTGTTAACCATTCAAAACGAAGATGGCGGATGGGGAGAATCATGTAAAAGTGATGTAAATAAGAAGTATACGCCTCTTGCCAATAGCACCCGAACTCATACGGCATGGGCATTGGATACATTGATAGCAGCGGAGAAAGAAGAGACTCCGTCTATTAGAAGGGGAATAGAGTTTTTATTAAAAACTTGGAAACAGAATGACTGGACAACATCATATCCGAAAGGGCAAGGTCTCCCGGGAGGATTTTATATTCATTATGAAAGCTATGAATATTTATTTCCGTTGCTTGCTTTAAGTCATTATAAGAAAAAATTTTATTAGTCTGTTTGAAATAATATTTAGCAAAAAAAGGATCATTTCAGATCCTTTTTTTGCTCTTATGTATTTATTTAAGCGCTGATAACTCACTTTCTGTTACCCATTTATGATTTTTTACTTCATCGCCGCCGGTAGTTGGCATATAGTCTACCATATAAACAGTCGTTTTCTCGGCGGACTCAATCTCAGCTGCTGCACCTTTCATTCCTTCCATATGGTCAGCTTCTAATGTCACTTTTGTTCCAGGTTTTAACGTCTCATTATCGGCTTCTTTTATTTCCTCATGAATAACCCATCTATGGTTTTTTACTGTTTTTCCGCCAGTGACAGGAGTATACGAAACGACGTAGGCTGTAGTATCGTAGGCCCCAACTATTGTTGCTTTAGCATCTTTCATCCCTTTCATATGATCAGCTTCAAGGATAGCCTGGCTTCCAATTTTATAAGTCGGATTTTCCGTTTCTTTTAAATCTTCAGGAACCTCTCCTGAGCTGGAATGATTCATGTCTGAATGATCTGTATGAACATTTTCACTTGCAGTTGATGAGACTGACTTACGTAGAGACGAGTTCTCTTCTTATATGTTTCTTATAATAGTAGTTTTAGCTTTTATTAATCCACTAGTTTATTTTTATAAGGAAAATAAGAAATAATTGTTAACTTGAAAGGACCTCTAATTGGGTCCTTTTTCATATGGGTATTCTCTTGGTTCATGTCTTTTTTTACAGTGATTGTCGAATTTTGTAATGTAGTTGTCATCTCAATTAAACATAGTTGTTACTTTCGCATGATAATATATGAAAAAAAGACGATACGAGGGAAATAATATGAAAAAAATGGTTACATCACTTGTTATAGCAGCAGGATTGTTGATTTCTAGTCCACTCAATAGTGAAGCAGCATTAGGCGATAGGACATTAAAGAGTGGAACAACTCACAGTGATGTGAAAGAACTGCAGCAGGTTTTAAAAAACGGGGGATACTTTAAGGGAAATACAACTACATACTTTGGGTCATCAACACAAAAAGCTGTAGTAAACTTTCAAAAAGCTAAAGGTTTAAAAGCAGATGGCATTGTAGGTGCCGGTACATATAAAGCATTAGGTGTTAAAAATACTAGTGCGAAAGGAAATGTTTCTGCTAAACGGGTACAAGAAGCGAAAAAATATTTAAGTGTGCCATATGTATGGGGAGGAACTACACCAAAGGGATTTGATTGCAGCGGTTTTATAGGCTATGTATTTAAGAAAAGTTCAAATACAGCTATTCCACGAACAGTTTCAGATATTTATAAAAAGGGACAAAAGGTTTCAAGTCCACAAGTTGGTGATTTAGTATTCTTTCAAACTTATCAATCAGGAGCTTCACATGCAGGTATCTATATAGGAAACAATAAATTTATTCATAGCTCTTCATCACAAGGAGTAAGTGTTAGCTCTATAGGTAATAGTTACTGGAAGAAGAGATATTTAGGAGCGAAAAGGATTTAGAAATGCTGCTGGTCAATTTACGAAAGATTTATAAATTTATAGAATAAAGAAAAGGAGAGTTATTAATAATAACGTTCTCCTTTTTCTTTTATAAAAAACTGCAATTAACAATTACTCTCCGTTATTATCTCCTCTATTATTTTTCATGACAATTTATATGTAGGTAAAAAGAACTAAAAAATATTGAAATTTATTGTTTTGTAGTATATTATTAGAAATTGGTAAATAAAAAGAAATTTTCTATAAATACATAATTTATTATAAAAAATAAGATTGGGGCTGTGAATTATACTTCTAACTTGGGCATCTGAAGTATAAGGAGCTAGTGATGCAACCGACCAACATTTGTTGGTCTTTTTTGTGTGCGAAATAAAGGGGGAATGGGGAAGAAATGTCGTTTAACCATGTATTTCGATTACTTAGAATATCAAGTTTAAAGGGAAGGTTACGATTTTGGTTTATCTGCTTTATTATACTATTAGTGCTATTAGCTTCCATCCCGTTTGTAATAATAGGGAAACATACTAAGCGGGAAGAGGCTAATGTTAGCATTGAAAAAATGATTAATTTGCAGAAATTAATGATTGAACAATGGTTTGGAGAAAGATTGTCAGATATTAAATCTGTTGCTGAACTTCCAACGGTGAAAGCTGGAAAAGTGACAGAAATGCAAGAAGCATTGGAAGTATTTGATAGAAATCATTTGGAGTTTACCGGTATCGTATATGTTAATGAAAATGGAATTACGGAAGTTGATACGACAGGACCTATAGGATTGGATTTGTCTGACAGACCATATTATAAGGAAGCAAAAAAGGGAAATGTTTTTATTACCGATGTATTGATTGGCAGACAGTCTAATAAACCTATTATTATTTTCTCTGTTCCTGTTTACGATGATAAAAAACGTTTTCGAGGACTAGTATTCGGACCTGTTTCGATAAAAACGATTAATAATGTGATGGGTCAATTTCAAGATAATGGAAGAGAAACCTATTTAGTGAATAGGGACGGTATGTTAATTAGTGAATCACGGCAAGGTAGAATAGGAAAGAACATAAAATCAGAAATATATGAGCAAGCATTAGAAGGAAATACAATGACTAATAGATTTTACATAGCTCATAATGGTGAGAAAGTACTGGGAGATTATAGATGGGTTCATAATAATCAATGGCTCATTATTGGAGAAATAGCTGAAAGTGAAATTTATGCATCTTTTTATAATATGGCAACTATATTTTTCTTAGTTATTTTATTCGTAATTCTCATAGTCTATATTTTAATGATTCGGGTAGCAAATCAAGTGGAGGCTCCCATACGTAAAGTATTAGCAGGAACAAGAGAAATAGGAGAAGGTAATTACGGATACCGTTTGATAAAGACAGACTATAATGAGGATGCAAAAGAACTTCAGGAACTTTGTGATAATTTTAATAATATGGGTGAACTAATTGAAAACCATATACATTCCATTGCAAAAAGTGAAGAGAGATTCCGAATGATCGCTGAGAGTTCAAGCGATATGATTACTATCCATGATTCATTAGGAAAGTATCTTTATGTTTCACCAGCAGGAAAAGAAATACTGCAATATGAAGATAACGAAGTGCTCGGGCATGACAGCTACTATTTTATTCACCCGGATGATATAGAAATGATAAAAGGCAATCATGAAATCTTACTTAATGAGGGTTATGTCGTATCCACTTATCGAATTCGTAGAAAAAATGGGGAGTATATTTGGTTTGAATCTTCGATTAAATGCTTGCAGGAAAAAGGGTCGGAGGAACCTCAAATAATCGTTATATCCCGTAATATAACAGAAAGAAAAATGGTCGAGCATAAGCTCCAGGAAGCTAATAAAGTCTTGCGTGAATTATCTACAAGGGATGGATTGACAGGAGTATGGAATCGCCGTACCTTTGATGAGCGTTTAGAAATGGAATGGAACTGTGCGTTAAAAGATTCTGCATCTCTTTCTCTTATTATGCTTGATATTGATTATTTCAAGGCATATAACGATACATATGGCCATCAAGAGGGAGATGACTGTTTAAAAAGTGTCGCTATGGAGATTAACGATCTTGTTAAAAAATCCGGACATATGGTGTTTAGATATGGAGGGGAAGAGTTCTGCGTAATCCTCCCTGAAACTGATTATGAAGGTGCTGAAGCAGCGGCTGAAAATATTAGAATTGCTATAGAAGATTTGCAAATGCCGCATGACGGCTCGCAAATTAACAGCTATGTAACGATAAGTTTGGGAGCTGCCTCTATTATTCCCACAAAGGATAAAACATCAGCGGATTTTATAAAATCTGCTGATGAGGCTTTATATAGAGCAAAGCAGGATGGAAGAAACTGTGTCAGATCCTATGAGGAAATTAATAAATTCCATGAACATACAAATTACTGAATTCGATCAAATATGAGTGAATTTAGCATCGATTTTCATTTTAAAAAGTATAACTAAAATTTTTAGTGTAAGTAAAGGGGAATACGCATGCATGATTCTAGCTTGAAAAAGCCGGTATGGGCTTGGTTTGTCCTAATTGGCGGATTATTATTTTTAATTCAGTTTTCCCCAACTATTATAATAACTTTAGTTCTTCTATTTCAGAAACCAACTGAGTTAACATTCTTTTCTATTATTTATATGACAATGGCTCTTTGTATTGTCGTCGTTGCTGTTTGGGCAATAAAACGGGCTCTGTATGTTCTCAAAACGTATAATCAAGTAAAAAAAGAGCAGCAGCAGAATTTTTCAGAAGATTCATCAAAGCTTATAACTGCTGAATTATCTAAAAGAAAAAAAACAATTTGGCCATGGATTGTTATCGGGTCTGGTGCTCTTCTTTTAATTAGCGCTGGTCCAGGTGTTATTATGCTGCCAATCATGCCAATCTTTTTAGTTGGTATGGCCAGTGATGCTGGTCCACCACCTGTTTATGTTCCGCTTCTCATTCTTACAATAGGATACGGATTCATAATAGGCTATACAATTTTATTTATAAAAGCAGTAAAAAAAATAAAGTGAAACTTCTATCAGTGGGGGTTGTTCTCATCCCCCA
>NZ_BCVG01000131.1 GCF_001591625.1 Metabacillus fastidiosus NBRC 101226 | reverse complement strand
TTACTGCACGTTAAGGCTGGGATAAAATCTATGGAGGTTAACGTTATGGAAAGGAAATGGAGCTTAAGGCTGATTCGTTTAGCAGCGATTTTTGGCTTGTTAGGGGCAGTAATGGGTTCACATATGGCGGGTTCAGGAAGTTACCAATTCCGTCCTATTCATGCGCATATTTTAGTTGTCGGCTGGCTGTCTATTTTTGCATGGGGCATGTTCTACCGGATGTATAAAATAAAGTCTGCAAAATTAGTATCTATTCATGGATGGACGGCGGTAATAGGTTCAATCGGTTTAACAGCGGGTATGTGGTTAAATGGATTAAAACCATTTAATATGAATGAAACATTTGCATTAATATTTTACATAGTTGGAGGAACGATTCTTTTAATAAGCTTCGGAATCTTCATTATTACAACATTTATGATTGATACTAAAGAAGGTAAGGGAGCCCTATGAAAATTGTAAAAGAGAAAAAACAATGGTTTATTATATTATTATGCTGGATTCTTGCAGCAGTTGTACTCTCCGGTATTGCACCGGGTGCGAAAGAGGAAACATCACCTAGTAAAAACGCAGGATTGCCGGAAACATCTGAATCTATCCAGGCAGAAAAAGCATTAAAAGAATATTTCCCTTCATCTGAAGGTGTTCCGCTTTTTGTCGTTGTTTATGATAAAGACGGTTTAAAGGAAAAAGATACTGAACAAGCAATGATTCATATCGAAAAAGTAATGAATGATGCAAAAAAAGATTTTACAGTTATTCCACTGTCAAAAATGCCGGTACAAGCACGTGCATCATTCTTTTCTGAAGATAATACAACCTTCTTTCTTCCTGTAATGTTCCCTAAAGACATGGAGAACAAAGATGTGAAGATGACAATGGATGAGCTGAAAAAGGAAGTAGCAAAGGAATTGCCGTCTAACTTAGAAACATATTTTACAGGTCCTGCAGGAATTATGGCAGATACGTATGAAATGTTCTCTAAAGCAGATGTCGTCTTAATTTTAGCTACAGTTGGTTTAATATTCGTTATTTTAATCCTTATTTACCGCTCTCCACTACTAGCGTTTATTCCATTAATTGGGGCGGGTATTGCGTATTCAGTTGTCGACCGCTTACTCGGTTTGATGGGGAAATATGATTGGTTTGCAATGGACAGTCAATCATTATCTATTATGATGATTTTACTATTTGCAGTTATTACTGATTATTCGTTGTTATTATTTTCACGTTTCCGAGAAGAGCTAGAGAAAAGTCTGTCTGTTAATGAAGCAATGAAGAATGCATTGAATTTTGTTAAAGAACCGATCATCTTTAGCGGTAGTACTGTACTTTTAAGTATGCTGACATTATTCTTTGCAGTGTATGAGTCTTATCGCGGCTTTGCACCTGTGTTTGCAGTAGCAATTGCAATTATGCTGATTGCGGGTCTAACTTTAATGCCAGCATTATTCGCAATTGCAGGAGAAAAATCATTCTGGCCGTCTAATCCGAGAAAACGTGCTGAAAAGCGTGCAGGAAAAGAAGGATTCTGGTATAAACTTGGGCGCTTTGTAACAGAGAAACCGTGGATTTCCTTAATTCCAATCGTTATTTTATTAGTATTTTTCACTTCGATGACAAGGCATGTTAACTATTCATTTAATCTGCTAGACTCATTCCCGAAAGAAATGTCATCGATTCAAGGTTATAATAAATTAAATGATGCCTTTTCTGCTGGGGAAATTGCACCGAGTACAGTCATTGTTAAAGCAGAAAAAGATCTGTCACAAGAACAGATTCAAAGTTTAGTAGATCAATTAAATGACCGTGAAAGCGTATCTAAAGCAGAAGTGCAAGGTCATCCATACGCTGAGGGCCATCAAAACGTAGCAAAAATAAATCTTGTCTTAAAAAATAACCCATATACAGAAAAAGCATTTGATGACATTGAGAAACTTCGAGATGATTCAAAGAAAATATTAAAGGAAAGCAAGATTGATTATGCAAGTATGTTAATTGCCGGGGAAACCGCGCAAAATGCAGATGTTCGCAATATAAGCCATGATGATGAAATAAGGATTATCATTTTAACTACCGTGCTGATTATGATTATGCTTGGTATTCAAACTCGTTCATTATTAGCACCAATTTATATGATGGCGACAATTCTTTTATCATTCGGGGCAGCACTTGGGTTCAGCGTATTTTTCTTCCAGGATATACTTGGATATACCGGAATTAGTTACCGTATTCCGCTGTACACATTTGTATTTTTAGTAGCACTTGGAGTAGACTACTCCATTATGTTAATCTCTCGTATTCGTGAAGAAAAAGAACGTTTGCCGATTAAGGATGCTGTTCGGGAGGGTGTTAGTAAAACAGGTGGTGTTATTTCATCTGCTGGGCTGATCTTAGCTGCTACATTCGCGGTTTTAATTACCCAGCCGGTGATGGAGCTTCGTGTATTTGGTTTTGCCGTAGCTGTTGGAATACTTGTTGATACATTTATCGTACGTCCGATTGCAATTCCAGCTTTAATTGTTATATTAGGTAAGTATAGCTTCTGGCCTAAGAAAATAAAATAGAAGAAATGGACAGCCCTGCTCATTAATATGAGAGGGCTGTTTTTTTATTTACTATACAAATTATATTGAAAAGGTTTTATAGAGAAAAGAAACGGGTATGAAATAAATACGAGACAAAGCAGAGCATATTTTTAACTCTAACAGATACGTCTAAAGGAGGATTTGTGATGAAACGTCTTTCGTTTATAAAGTCATTGCTTACGGTTGCAGGTATGGGGATATCTGTGGCAATGTGGCTTTCTTCTAAACAGAACAGAATAAAAGTTCAAAATGTATTTAGAGAGTTAAAGTCTAAAATTAAACCCTGTGCTTTTGAGAAAAATAAAAATCATCCTGTTGAAAAAGGAGGCAATCCCCAGCCTTATGATTTACCAGATAATGAAATGGTAAGCGAAGGCGCTATGTACTCTGTAAAGTTTTATAATGAAAATATGCAGTGAACAGTGTTGCAGCTGAAGACTCAAACTTTGAGGTGTATTAGGGAAATAGACATGTTTTATATAGACCACACAAAGAGGGAACCATCATTTTATTTAATAAAATGGTTCTTTCTTTGTGTTTTATATGGGAAGGTATGTATGTTTATATGTAGGACACTTTACTTTTAGGTCGTTCGATTCATTTTTAGTTCTTTATGAATTGTTATAATAGAAAAAAGGACAACTTAGTACTGTTATTTAAGTTGAGAGAAGAGCGGAATGATTGGGAGTTTCCATGTTACAATAGGTTTGATTTAGATAAAAAGTGTAGCTCGAAAAATAGTTTTTTATTTATATAACTAGGGGGAGTAGAGATGGATAAACCGAATCAGTTTGTTCAATACATTCAAATACATCGAGAAGAATTGCTGAATGAGTGGACAGAGCAAATCATAAGTATAGATGATCAAAAAGTATCTAGTATTATATCAGATCAAATGTATACTAATATTTGTAATGAGTATATAAATATACTAGTTAATCATTTTATGGTTCAAGATAAAGATTCAATGGAAAATATTATTGATTATTCTCATAGATTAGTTCAATTAGGATGGGGTCTCGGTTTTATTATTGATAGCTTGGGTGTGTTTGGAAAAATTCTCTTCAAGCATATGGCTGAGGATTCTTCAGAAATGGAACAGATGAAGTTTGTTTGGGAGTATGACAGATGGATCAGTCCTATTAATCGGGAATTGCTTAACCAATATGCCTCATCATGGCAAAAGGCAGTAAATTTACAAAAAATTGCTCTTCAGGAACTATCTGCACCTCTTATTCCGATTTTTGACAACATTACAGTCATGCCTTTAGTAGGAACGATTGATACAGAAAGAGCAAAACGTATTATGGAAAATTTACTGCAAGGGGTTGTAAAACACCGTGCTCAAGTAGTTTTAATTGATATAACAGGAGTCCCCGTAGTAGATACGATGGTTGCTCATCATATTATTCAAGCTTCTGAAGCTGTCCGATTAGTTGGTGCGAAATGTTTAATTGTTGGAATTCGTCCAGAAATTGCACAAACAATTGTTAATTTAGGAATTAATTTAAATCAAATTATTACTAAAAATAGTTTACAAAAAGGTGTCGAAGCTGCATTGGAAATGACTAATAGAAAAATTATATCAACGGGGGAGTAAGAAATGCCTGCGAGAATACCAATATTAAAGTTATATAATTGTTTACTTGTTTCCATTCAGTGGGAGCTTGACGATCAAACTGCTTTACATTTTCAAGAGCATCTGCTTCAAAAATTGCATGAAACAGAAGCAAGTGGTGTTGTTATCGATTTAACTTCTGTCGATATCATTGATTCATTTATTGCAAAGGTTCTTGGTGATGTCATTAGTATGTCTAAATTGATGGGCGCAAAAGTAGTTTTAACTGGTATTCAGCCAGCTGTCGCTATTACATTAGTCGAATTAGGTATACACCTTCAAGATGTTCAAACGGCACTAGACTTAGAAAAAGGCTTAGAAACATTACAGCGGGAGTTGGGGGAGTAGCATATGGAGAACGAATCCTATGTTAAAATAATTACTGAATGGGATATCGTTGCAGCTAGGCAACTGGGCAGAAATGTCGCGAAGGAGCTTGGATTTGGTACGGTGGACCAAGCGAGAATCACGACAGCAATTTCTGAGCTTGCACGTAATATTTATTTATATGCTGGAAAAGGTGAAATGCAAATTGAGCGGATAAATAAATTTGGTAAAAAGGGGTTAAAAGTGATAGCTCTTGATAATGGTCCCGGTATCGATGATATTAGACGAGTGATGGAGGATGGATTTTCTACATCAGGTGGCTTAGGAGCGGGATTGCCGGGAGTTAAGCGCTTAATGGATGATTTCGATATTACATCCTCAGTAGGAAAAGGAACTACTATTCAGGTGGTGAAATGGCTTCGTTAGGAGAGTGTTAGAGATGGATTTTAAAGATAGTTTAGAATCAGATTATAGGGAAATACTAAGAAGCTATCTTAAAGAATCGAACGAAATAGCTTTATATCGAGGACAGAAATTTAGTAGAGAATCAATTAAACAGCAAATATCACCTGAAGAAATCATCAGTTTGCATTGTAGAGTATTGCAAGATTTATTCCCTGATATTCAAAAGGAAGTTCTGTCTTCCTTCGATTTTCTCTTAGAAGTAATGATGGACTATGGTCTAGCTTATCAGGAACATCAAAGTTTAAGAGATCGACAGCTCGAAATTAAATCAGAAATTCAAATTGCTGCAAATGTTCAAGAAACGTTATTAGAAACGAAAATTCCTCAAGTTAAACATTTAGATATTGGCGCAATAAGCGTCCCTGCAAAACAAATAAATGGAGATTATCACCACTTTGTTCAAGATGAAGAGAGTATTAGCATAGCCATCGCAGATGTGATTGGAAAGGGAATACCTGCAGCACTTTGTATGTCAATGATAAAATATGCAATGGACAGTTTGCCAGAGTCAAGAAGAAATCCTCATCATGTTTTAGAAAACTTAAATAGGGTAGTAGAAAATAATGTTGACCCGAGCATGTTTATTACAATGTTTTATGGTGTATACGATACTATTAAACATATTTTTACATATGCTTCAGCGGGACATGAGCCCGGTTTCTATTATAATTCCTCAACTGATATATTTGAAGATATTATTGCGAAGGGTCTAGTATTAGGTGTTGATCAGGATGTCCAATACCACCAGTATGAAAAACAAATAGAAGCTGGTGACATGATTGTTTTATTATCAGATGGTGTAACAGAATCAAGGACAGAGGAAGGTTTCATGGAACGTTCGGTTATTACTGATTTAATTAGAGAATATAGGGATCTGCCTGCTCAGGAAATGGTAGAGAAAATCTATCGGAATTATGAAAGGGCTCAAGACTTCCAAATTAGGGACGATTTTACTCTTATTATTTTAAGACGAGAGGTTTAACAATCGTTTAAAGCGGGTAGTTAGTAAAGTATGCGAAGTTATTTTCTTGAGGTGATAATTGATGGATATAAAAATAGATAAAAATTTTAATAATGAAACAGCAATTGTTCTTGTTTCAGGAGAAATAGACGCATTTACTGCTCCAAAGTTAAAGGAGGAATTACTGCCCCTTACGGAGGAACAGAAAATGACACTTATCGTTAGTTTGGAGGATGTCTCCTACATAGACAGTACCGGCTTAGGTGTATTTGTTGGTTTGTTTAAACAAATAAAGAAAAACGATGGTGAATTAAAGCTTGTTAATTTATCAGAGAGATTAAGAAGACTTTTTGAAATTACCGGCTTAAACAATATTATTGATATTTCTTCTGAATCAGAGGTGGGAGATAATGAAACAATTGGTTGATTACATTGAAATGAGAGTACCGGCTAAATCAGAATATGTAGCAGTAATCAGATTAACGCTTTCAGGGATTGCTAATAGAATGGGATATGAATATGATGCAATCGAAGATTTAAAAATTGCAGTTAGTGAAGCATGTACGAATGCTGTGCAGCATGCTTATAAAAATGTTGAAGATGGAAATATCGTTGTAGGCTTTGCTATTTATGAAGGGAAATTAGAAGTAATGATTGCGGATAATGGAAAAAGCTTTGATTTTGAAAAAACAAAGAGCGAATTAGGTCCATATTCTGAATCAAGTCCTATTGATGACCTTTCAGAGGGAGGTTTAGGTATATATTTGATGGAAACGCTCATGGATGAAGTCCGGGTGTTAAATAACGCTGGAGTAACGGTCTTCATGGTTAAGTATTTAAGTGAGGAGCGTGTAAATCATGACCCAACCATCTCAAGCTATAAAGCGAACTAAAGAAGAAGTTACTGAGCTTATCTTGGAGTTCCAACGGACAGAGAATGGAGAAGCTCAGACGATTCTCGTTGAACATTATGCTGCGCTAGTTGCAAGTCTTGCTAGAAAGTATTCAAAAGGAAGAATTTTTGATGAAGATCTACATCAGGTAGGAATGATCGGTCTCTTAGGAGCAATAAGACGATACGACCCATCGTTTGGCAAGTCGTTTGAGGCCTTTTTAATTCCTACTATTATTGGAGAAATTAAGCGTTTTCTAAGGGACAAGACTTGGAGTGTTAATGTTCCAAGACGTGTAAAAGAATTAGGTCCAAAAATCAAAGCTGCAGTTGATGAACTAACAAATAAAAATCAGAGATCACCAAAGGTTCGGGAAATTGCGGATTATTTGGATGTTACAGAAGAAGAAGTGCTAGAAACGATGGAAATGGGGAAAAGTTACCAGGCACTGTCTGTGGATCAGTCTATTGAAGCTGACTCTGATGGCAGTACGGTAACTATTCTTGACAGTGTAGGGGCTTATGAGAAAGGTTTTGAGAAAGTAGATCAGAAGCTTCTGCTTGATAGTATCCTTCATGTTTTATCAGAAAGGGAAAGAGAAATTATCCATTGCACGTTCCTAGATAATAAAAGTCAAAAAGAAACAGGTGAGTATTTGGGAATTTCACAAATGCATGTCTCTCGTATCCAAAGAAGAGCGATAGAAAAATTAAAATTGGCACTCATTAGAGATGCTAAATAGGATTAAAAAATGATTAAATCGGAAGAAAACCGACATGTACAAGCATTAGCATATCAAATTCAAAAAGAAGGCAATTGGTGTAATGGTGACAGCTTTTTTATTAAGGCAACCAAAGATTATTTTATTTGCGTAGTAGCAGACGGTTTAGGGAGTGGTGAACACGCAAATCATTCTTCTAGCGCTATTTGCGATGTTGTAGAAGAGTATCATGACAGGGAAGTGGACGAGTTAATAGACTGCTGTAATAATGTATTAAAGGATAAAAGAGGAGCAACAGTTGCTATTTTAAAGGTTGATTTTTCACTTAGAAAATTTACTTATAGCGCCGTTGGGAACATCCGATTTGTTCTTTACTCTCCGTCAGGCCTCTATATTTATCCACTTCCTATTTTGGGTTATTTATCCGGAAAACCGCAGAAATACCGTACGGAGACTTTTTCATATGAAGAGAACTCCACCTTTATTATTCATACAGATGGACTTAATCTTCCTGAGGTGAAGGGATTATTAAGAGGTTATCAAAATCTTGAAGATATGAAAAATTATTTAGAAATGTATACAAAAATTAGAAGTGATGATTTAACATATGTTGTTGGGAAGCTTCTTTAAAATGAATAAACAGGTGAGAATACCGCCTAATTCGTAAAATAACTTCATACGAATTAGGCGGTATTTTTTGATTAAGTATATATGAATTTATCTATTCTATTGATTTTGATAAGTGTTTCATGTTTCTTTCTACATGGATTCCGTCACCTTCAAGGATAAGTAAGAAAGTATCTCCCTTTTTCAATGTTGTAAAGAAGGAAACTAAGGAAGAGAAGGTATCACAGTTTGTAAGCACCTGACCTTTGTTTAAAAAAAGATTTGATTTATAATGTGTAACTTTTTTAAAAAAATGGAAGATTTTTTCGAGGGTTAGGGCCCCTTTGTAAGTAATTGATACTGAGCGTATGGCCTTCATATATAATCACCTCTTAAATTCTAGTCACTTCATTAATTACCCCGAACTATTATTTTATAAACATTATTTTGAAATTTTAATTATTTTATATGGATAAATGTAAAGAGCTCACCGAATGGTGAGCTCTTTACATTACATTTTGCTTTTAAACTCATCATAATCCTTGACTAATAATAAAATCTTTCCTTTATCCAGTTTTTCTTCATATAGATTTGCTTCGTCTGTGGAGAGTCCAACTTCCTCCATTTTATTCCTCAATTGATCCCCTGTTTTCTCAAACATATTGATTACATTTGTTCCTAAGCGCTGTTCATCCTCTCCAATAATATTTGCATTTATATCACTGGCAATTTTCCTTGTTTGTTTCTCATCATGTGTTAAAACGAAAAGCTTGCTTTGGCAAACTCCTTTTGATTTTAATTCCTCTGCAGCACGTAAAACTTCCTGCTCATTATTAAATTCTTGTACAAGGGTCTGCATCTTTGTATCGACTCCTTTTTTAAATAGTCATTTATACTGCATAAATCCAACATACTGATTCTACATTCCTCACATATTAGGATAACTA
>NZ_BCVG01000130.1 GCF_001591625.1 Metabacillus fastidiosus NBRC 101226 | reverse complement strand
GGAAAACCCTCACTGATAGAAGTTTTACTTTATGTGAATTGTTTGAAGGGGGGAAATAAAAGTTTATGAAAAATACAAAAAATATTTTAATGATGATTGCATT
This sequence comes from Metabacillus fastidiosus NBRC 101226, assembly GCF_001591625.1. Taxonomy (GTDB): domain Bacteria; phylum Bacillota; class Bacilli; order Bacillales; family Bacillaceae; genus Metabacillus; species Metabacillus fastidiosus. The sequence goes on along the minus strand of NZ_BCVG01000130.1, from coordinate 9,107 downwards.
GTTCATTGTTTCACTAAATTTACGCCCAGCGATTGCCTCTATTGCACCATTATTAGAAACAATTCGAAATGATCTCGGGATGAGTGCATCTGTTGCAAGCCTGCTTACAACGATACCGGTATTTTGTATGGGGATTTTTTCGCCGATAGCTGCTAAGCTGGGTGTTCGATTTGGGATGGAGAGTGTTATAGGATGGGCTCTCGTTCTTATTGGAATTGGGACATTTCTACGCTTATTTACGAATACGAGTACTATATTATTAGTAACTGCATTTTTAGCAGGAGTAGGAATTGCAGCAACCGGTCCGTTATTATCTGGCTTTATCAAGAAATATTTTTCGGAAAATGCACCTACTTTAATTGCTTTTCAAACAGTAGCTATTACATTTGGGGCATCGCTTAGTGCCGGGGTAACAGCACCGATAGAGCACGGTATTGCTTCATGGAAGGGTGCTCTTTCTATTTGGGCAATTTTAGCTTTAGTCGCTTTACCTGTTTGGTGGTTCTTCGTTTTAAGAAATGTGAAAAAAGAGAAAAAAGATACGGCTGTTTCAGCAAAAAGAGGGAAGCTTCCTTGGGGAAATAAAAAAGCATGGCTGTTAACGATGTCGTTTGCTCTAATGTCTATGATGTTTTATACATTAACAGCGTGGGTTCCGCCAATTGTTCACAATATGGGTTACAGTCAGGTTTATGCTGGAAATACGCTTACAGTTTTAACTGCTGTGCAAATTCCTTTAAGTTTATTATTACCAGTATTGCTTAAATGGCAGCCTTCCCGCTTGTTATGGCTTGTTACAGGATCGGTTTTAGAGCTTGTCGGTTTATTTATGATTTTCTTTGGAGTGGAACCATGGGTTGCGGTTATTTTCTTAGGAATAGGAGCAGGAATTTTATTTCCGCTTAATATGATTTTGCCGATTGATATGACAACGACTGGTGAGGAAGCAGCAGGATGGTCAGCAATGACACAATCTGCAGGGTATATGATTGGGGCTAGCGGACCGCTTATTCTCGGCAGGATTTTTGATACAACAGGCAGTTTCCATTATGCAATTATCTTTATGATAGCGGTCGTTTCGATTATGATGGTCATTCAATTTATGGCCGTTCCAAGAAAAGAAAAACAACTAGAAGAAGCTGTCTCTGTTAAAGCTTAGCAGAGACAGCTTCTTTTTTAGATTAAATATATGTTACGTAAAAAGATAATTCCAGTGAGAAAGATAATGAGCCCTGTTCCAAATGCTAGATCTTTTCTTGTCCATGGAACAAGATGATAAAATGTACGCTTTCTGCTCCCATCAAATCCTTTTGCTTCCATCGCAATCGCTACTCTTTCTGCTTTACGAATTGCGCTTGCCAGAAGAGGAATAGCATATCTTTTCATTTCATTTAGTTTACTGAGAACTCCTTTTGGTTCTCCAAGTCCTCGAATTCGATGGGCGGCACGAATTTGATCGTATTCTTGTTTGAATAACGGTAAAAAACGGTAAGCAGCCATCATTCCATAACCAAATCTAGGCGGAAGCTTACAATGTTGAATCAAGCTAAGCATAAGTTTTGTCGGTTCAGTCGTTAAAATAAATAATACGGACCATGAAGCAAATATAAGTGATCTTAATCCTAAAGAAACACCAGTTTGAACATTTTCAAGGGCAACAGGCATGCTGCCGATATGGAATAAAATTGTTGTCCCTCTTTCAGCAGGAAATACGACATTAATCCAAACGAAGCTGAAGGCAAATAAGCTTAGCGGGAGAAGGAGCAATAACAAAAAACGTAAGGAAACTCCCCCTAAAAGCATAATCACACTAACTGTTACAACAAAGATGATAAGAGGTGTCCAAGGATCATAGATTGAGATCATAAAAAAGATAACTATTAGAATACTAATTAATTTTAATGTTGGATTTACTTGTTGTAGAAAGTGATTTCCTTTTTGATATTGTTCTAACATAAAACAGTTGCCTCCTCATTTGCATTCATCCGTTTTATTAGCTGATAAGAAATCGGTAATGTAATGGAGGATGTCCTTAATAATGATTCATTTTGAAAAAATGGAATGACATCGCCTTCGTATTGTACTTCATTTTTATTAATTAATATGACTTTATTTGCATAATTTAAAACGAGCTCCATATCATGTGTAATCATAATAATGGTTTTACCGCTATCGTTTAAATTTTTTAATAATGTCATAAGTCCTTTTGTGTTTATATAGTCTTGACCAAATGTTGGTTCATCGAGAATAAGAATCTGCTGGTCGTTTGTGAGCATTGTTGCAACAGATAGGCGGCGCTTTTGACCTTGACTCAATGAAAAAGGATTGTTTTCTCTTCTATCTGTTAAATGAAATTGCTCTAATAGCTCATTTACACGGGGAAGCCATTTTTCTTTTTCCCAGCCAAGCATTTTTAGTCCATATGCTAATTCTTGTTCTACTGTATCACATATAAATTGGTGCTCGGGATTTTGAAATACATAGCCTAACTTTTGCATAAGTTCAGATGTTTTCAATTTGCTTATTGGCTCATTCTTTAAATAAATATCTCCCTGTTTGGGCTTTAATAGTTTAATAAAGAGCTGTGACATTGTACTTTTTCCAGCACCGTTCGGACCGAGAATGGCAACGAAGTCTCCTTGTGAAATGGAAAAATTAATATCTTTTAATACTTGTTTATCATTGTAAGAAAACGAAAGATGATCTGCTCGTAAAATTGTTTCTGAATGATGTTGTTTATAATTTTCATTTAATTGAACATCGAATGTTTTTCCTTTTAAACCATCTGTAAACTCATCAATAGTAAGCGGAAATTCATTCCATAGCAGACCTTCTTTTTCAGCTTCCTTTGCATATTTGCATATTTCTGGAACCCATATACCTTGTTCAGCAATAGCGGTGTAATGATCTTTAAAAACAGTTTTTGGCGGACCATCTGCAAGGACACTGCCATCATTTCCAAGTACGATTACCCTTTTCAAGTAAGGAAGGAGAGAATCGAGTTTGTGTTCAATAAAAATCAATGTTTTATTTAATTTTTTAGAAAGTGTAATGAGAAGTTCGAAAATTTCCTCTGTACTTTCAGGGTCTAAATTAGCTGTTGGTTCATCAAGAATGAATACTTCAGGTTCCATTGCGAGAAGGCAGGCAAGTCCAAGTTTTTGTTTCATTCCTCCAGACAGCTCTTTAATTTGAGCTTTTTTATAGTTTGAGAGTCCTACTAGTTCTAAGCTTTGTTCCATTCTTACTTTAATTTCAGATTTAGAGAGACGTAAATTTTCCAGTCCGAAAATAATTTCATCTTCGACTGTTAGCATACAAAATTGTGTTTCAGGATCTTGGAAGAGCATTCCGATTCTTTCACTAATTTCTCGGAAGTTCAGTTCGCTTGGGGAATGGCTATCGATAGTAATAGTTCCAGTCATTTCAGCTTCAATTGATCTTGGAATAATACCATTTAATGTGAGAGCTAATGTACTTTTTCCACCACCGCTAGGACCGAGAATAAGTAATTTTTCCCCTTTATTTATTTGCAAGTCAACCCCTTTCAGCACAGACTTACGTTGAAAGGGGTAGTTGACAGTCAAATTATGAATGTTGAGATAACTCATCATTTTTCATCCTTTTTTGACGATAGATTTTTCCGAGTGCAAAGTTATCAAGTACACCTGTACGGCATAATGAATCAGCAGTTGCTTTACTAGCCCAGCCGCCCCATAATATGCCGCTAATAAGCATGGCGCCAAACATGAAAGCTGTAATAATGACAGAGTATTGACTGTAGCCGAATAAGAAATAGATTGTAATAAAGTTTGCGATTACTCCGAATGCACCAGATAACATAAGAGTAGGCAAACGATAACTACGATATAAAAATAGTGCGAACGCAAGTTCTGATCCGATACCTTGAGTAAAGCCTAAAATAAGCACTGTTCCAGCACTTACTGAACCTATAAGAATTTCTGTTACAGCTGCAATCATTTCTGCGATTAAAGCAACCCCTGGTTTTCTTACAATATAGGCACAAACAACAGATGCCATAATCCAAGAGCCAGCCATAAAGCCGCTGCCAACTGGTCCAAAGATGCCTTTTATAAATTGTGAAAAGAAAATAAAGATGAGATAAAGAATACCAAAAACGACGGAAATTGATGAAATAACGACGATTTCCCTTAAATTTAATGATTTAGAATTGTTCATATGTAATCTCCTTAGTTAGAAACTGCTGTACATTGTTTTTGTACAGGCCAATTTTGTAAAGTGTAAGCCATATCGAAGAACATGTATTCAAGCTGGCAGCTGATCATGAAATGTTCTTTCATTCTTTTTCTTTCTTCTTCAGTAGCGGCTTCTGCGAGTTCATCAAGACGTTTTAAATATTTATACATGCGTACTTCCTCTGTTTGTACACCGTAGAACGTAATCCATTCGTAGAAAGGATGAGATGTGTCAGGATTTACTTCTTTCACCAACCGCTCACCGATATCCAGATAAATATATGGACAAGGAAGAACGACAGCGATTACTTCACCGAGTGTCCCAGATTGAGAAGCATTTAACATATGCCTTGTGTAATGCTGTGCAGTAGGTGCTAGCGGGTATCCTTGTAAATCTTCGTATTTCACACCAGCAACATTACATAAATTAACATGTGGATGTGTCTCACTATTAAGAACGAATGAAATGCTTGTATTAAACATTTCCATGTCCTCTCGTCTTGAACTTTTTGTAATACCGAACGCATATGCTTGCATGATAGCATTCAAATATTCAAAATCCTGTTTTACATAGTGAATTAATTGTTCCTTTCCAAGTGTTCCATCTGCAATACCTTGAATAAATGGATGATTGTAGCACGCGTTAAAAATATGATCTGCTTCCTCGCGTAATTGTTGTGAAAAACTCATGTGTATTCCTCCTTTTTGGACATACAGAGTCACAGTCTAGTTAAGTTGCAATCTAGTGGAACATAAAAAAGCCGCTCCGAAATGGAGCGGCTTTAAATATAAATAAAGGAATATACCTTTACAAATGCTTAAGAAAATATTAGCCTGCTCCACTTTCCTACGCTAGTATTAACTAGATCAGGTTCAAAGGGACTAGAAAAAATTTTCTTATCTCAGCCAAATATGGCACCCCTAGTGGACTTTGTATGAAATTATAAACAAATTTAGCATATATATCTTATATTGTCAAAAAAATAAGAAAAATATATTATTTTGACATGTTTAATACTATAGACTCATCTTAATAAAACTGATTTATAAATCTATTTTATTATTTTAAATGAACTAGCGAACTTTTCGTTGCTCTATTTTATTTAATAGTGTTACTATTCAGACAATAATAAATAACAGAAGCACTATTATTTATTATAAAAGATGGAGAAAGGGGAATTTTATGAAAAAGTTGTTTATAGTTCTACCTCTATTTATTTTTATACTTGCAGCCTGTCAGTCAAAATCTGAGCCGAAAGAGACTGCTGGCAAGCCGTTGGAAGAAGAAAAGGATAGTTTGAGAGTTGGGATGGTCATCCCGGGAGAGATTGATGATAAAGGATTTATGGAATCAGGTTATAATGGTTTAATGAGAATTGAGAAAGAATTAGGAGCGGAAATTACATATATTGATAAAATAAAACCTGAATTAAAAGCTATGATGGATGCGCTTACAAAACTAGCGGAAGAAAATCCAGATATGGTTATTATGCATGGTGGACAAGGGTCCGAAGCAGCACAAAAAGTAGCGGGAAAATATCCTGATGTTCAATTTGTTGTAACACAAGGAAATGTAAGAGGTCCTAATCTATCAAGCTATGAAGTATTACAAGAAGAATCAACTTGGCTTGCTGGAGCTGCGGCTGGATTGTTAACAGAAAGCAATACAGTTGGGCATATGTCAGGCATTCGAGTTGTTCCAGGATTAAAAGGAAGAGCAGCGTTTGCAGACGGTTTAAAATATACAAATCCTGATGCTGAATTTGTGACAAGCTTTATAGGAAACCAAGATGATAATGCCCTATCTAAAAAATACGCAGAAGCTCAGATTGAAAAAGGTGCAGATATTATTTTCACTATGCTGAATTCAGGGAGGCAGGGTGTCACGGATGCTTTAAAAGAGCATAATTTAAAGCATATTGGGAATGTAAAAGATTATGTTGCAGAACAGCCTGATGTATTTATCGCCTCAGCAATAGCAGATTCTGGAGCAGCAGGATTTTTAGCAGCAAAAAATCTTACCGAGGGGAAATGGAAGCCGAATGTAATTGAAAAAATTGGACTGGAACAAAAGGATATTGTATCACTTTCTTTAAACTCTAATGTTCCGCAAGAAGTAAAAGAGAAAATTAATGAACTATCGGATAAAATTCAAAATAAGGAAATAGAAGTACACATTGAATATGATGGTCCTGAATTAATACTGGAAGATAAATAGGCTGTTTTAAAAGTTAAAAGAAAAGGGTAACTGAATTTTCAGGTTACTCTTTTTTTATTTGGAATTATTTATTTAGTGTAAAAATTAAATGAAAAAGTGTAAATATGTTAAAATAAATATAAAGCTCTTTAAAATAAGAAGATCTATGAAAAAGGCTTGTGATAACGAGGATAAGCTATTATGATAGTTGTGAAGATGGGATAGACAATTATTTAAATTGTCTCTTTATGTATGCAATTTTTTATGTTTATTTTTAATTCAAGTAAGTTATAGGAAGTGGAAGAATAATGGATCATAATGAGAAAATAAATGAATTAAGCAAAGCGCAAATTTATTGGCGACTAACACGTCCGCATACGCTTACAGCTTCTTTCGTTCCGGTACTAATCGGAACTGTTTTAGCGTTGTTTGTTGTTGATATTAACATCATGCTTTTTATTGCGATGCTTCTTTCATGTTTATTTATTCAAATTGCAACGAATTTATTTAATGAGTATTATGACTTTAAGCGCGGATTAGATACAGAAGATTCTGTTGGAATCGGCGGTGCGATTGTAAGACATGGGATGAAACCTAAAAAAGTCTTAAACTTAGCTTTAAGCTTATATGGCATTTCTATTTTAATCGGTGTATATATTTGTATGAACAGCAGCTGGTGGCTGGCAGTTATAGGATTACTTGGCATGTCAGTCGGCTATTTATATACAGGTGGGCCTTTTCCAATTGCATACACGCCATTCGGTGAGCTTTTTGCCGGCTTATGTATGGGATCTGTCTTTATTTTAATTGCTTTTTTTATTCAAACAGGCACAGTCACTTCTGATAGTATTCTGTTGTCAATTCCAATTGCAATTCTTGTAGGTGCAATTAATTTATCAAATAATATTCGGGATATTGAGGAAGATACGATTGGCGGTCGAAAAACGCTGGCAATATTGCTTGGTGAAAGGAAAGCTGTTTACTTTTTAGGCTCTTTATTTTTTATCGCTTATGCATGGATTATCGGTTTAGTTATCTTTGGCATCGCCAGTCCATGGATCTTTATCGTTCTTCTAAGTGTTGGCAAACCAATTCAAGCGGTGAGCGGTTTCTTAGGCGGAAAAATGCCGAGAAATATGATTCAGGCGATGAAAGCAACAGCACAGACGAATACGATATTCGGTCTTTTATTATCAATTGGATTATTTATAAGTTATACAATTAAATAAATTGGGAAAAGTAAAGTGAGCATCTGTTAAAAAGAGGCTCACTTTTTTCATTTTAATTAATTGACAAGAAACGTATAAACGGTTTATATTTATCTTGAAATTAAAATGTTTTATATCGAGATAAAAGGAGATGAAAGTTTTGACAAATTTTTATGAAGCAGTGAAGAATAGACGTTCTTATTATGGAATTAGCAGTGAAGCGGTTGTTTCTGATGAGCGAATTGTAGAAGTAGTAAATGAGGCAGTAAAATATGTACCAACAGCATTTAACTCTCAAAGTGGAAGAGTCGTTGTACTGCTAGGTGAAAATCATACAAAGCTTTGGAATATTACAACAGAAACTTTAAGAAAAAAAGTAGCTGCTGAAAACTTTGGACCAACAGAAGAGAAAATGAAAGCTTTTGGAAGCGGTTATGGGACAGTTTTATTTTTTGAAGATAAGGAAGTTGTTAAATCACTTCAAGAGCAGTTCTCATCGTATAAAGATAATTTCCCTATTTGGTCACACCATTCATCAGGAATGCTCCAGTATGTTGTCTGGACGGCATTAGAAGTTGAAGGGTTCGGTGCTTCTTTACAGCATTACAATCCATTAATTGATGAAGAAGTGAAAAAAGAATGGGATATTCCAGCTAGCTGGGATTTAATTGCACAAATGCCATTCGGCAAACCGACAGCAGAGCCAGGGGAAAAAGAATTTAAACCTTTGGATGAGCGTGTAAAAGTATTTAAATAGGTTGGCAGGGGACTGTATTGGCAGTCCTTTTTTTATTGACAATTAAAAAATGATATTTTATCATTTAATTGACCGATGGTTAATAAGGAGAGAGAAATGACACCAAGAAAATCTGTTGCACGAGAACTGACGAGAGAAATGATTATGGATGCGGCAAGGGATCTATTCGTCAAAAATGGCTATATGCATGTATCAATGAGACAAATTGCAAAAGAACTGGGCTGTAGTCATGGAGCGATCTATTATCATTTTAAAAATAAAGCAGAATTATTTTATGCTTTAGTTCAAGAACATTTTTATATGCTTGATCAGAAACTGGAAGAAATTCTAAGCAAAAATCTTAATCCGACTGAAAAGCTGAATGAAGTATTATTAGGATTTATTGAATTTGGTCTTACAAATCAAAGTCATTATGAGATTATGTTTTTAATCAAAGATGAAGAAGTGAAAAATTTCATTAGTGAAGGTCCAGATAAGGTGTATGAAAAATTTGCACAAAGTGTTCAATCATTATGTGATAAAAAAATAACGATACAGGAAATTTATTCGATTTTTCTTTCACTGCATGGATTTGTTACCCATTATTGCCGTCATGTAAATACATATGAAGATGTAAAAGAGTTTGCAAAGGTCCATGTGAAGTTTTTATTGAAAAATGTTTTTACATGAATTTCCATTTAGAATAATTACCCTTTATAAAGTAGAACTTCTATCAGTGGGAGTTTTCC
>NZ_BCVG01000129.1 GCF_001591625.1 Metabacillus fastidiosus NBRC 101226 | reverse complement strand
ACTTCCTCGAATTGCTAGAACTTTGAAGGGGGAGTCTCTTACTGACCGTTAAGGCTGGGATAAATGGATACATCTCCTCAAAAGCACAAAAACTCTTAAAACAAGATGCTTTAAGAGTTTTTATCATTATTGTAAATATGTTAATGGATCAACCGCATTAGCTTGTCCATTCCAAGGACCATTATGGATTTCGAAATGCAGATGCTTCCCAAATGAACGCCCTGTATTTCCCATTAATCCAATTTGCTCGCCTTTACTTACGGAACCGCCGCTAACGAGTCTTTCTTCTAAATGTGCGTAAACTGTTGTAAATACTTTTCCGTCAATATTATGAGAAACGAAGATAACATTTCCATAACTGCTTGAATAATAAGAACGAATAACTGTTCCATCCGCTGCAGCTACTACTGGTACATTTGCTGCACTGTTTGCTATATCAATTCCCGCATGGAGCTTGCCCCAGCGATGTTTAAAACCAGATGTAAAGCTTCCGTTTGCCGGCCACATAAAAGTACCGCTAGTAACTGCAGGTGCTGGCGCGGAGCTGCTTACAGATGATTTTTCGCTTGAACTTGAGCTTGAGCTTGATGATGATTTTGCAGCAGCTTCTTGAGCACGTTTCGCTTCTTCTGCTGCTCTTTTTCTTGCTGCTTCCGCTGCAGCTTTTTGTCTAGCTTCTTCTGCTTTTATAATCTTCTCTTGCTCTTTAAGGAATGCAGCCTCGTCTTCAAGTTTATGAAGTTCATGTACTGCTTCATCATGTTCCTTCTCAACTTTAGCCATTAATTTTTCTTTTTCTGCTATTTGTGCATTTAATTCTTTTTTCAAAGTTTCGAGTTCTTTTAATGCTTTTTCAAGCTTTTTGAGCTTACTATTTAGATCTGCCTCTGCTTGCTCTAGTATCTTCATGTCTCTTTCATGTGCTTTAAGAATTTCCTTATCCGCTTCGACGATCGTTGATACAGCGCTTATACGGCTAACCAAATCACCGAAATCTTGAGCACCTAGAAGCACATCTAAATAACCGACAGCTCCTCCACTTTGCTGAAGGGAGCGCGCTCTTTCTTTTAATACTTCATTTCTCTCTTCAATTCTCTTTTTTACTTCTTCAATTTTCTTTTTTAGCTGATCAATCTCTTTTTTAGTAGTAGTAATACTTTCTTCTTGCTTACGGATTTTGCCGTTCGTATCAGCCACTTGAAGATCAATGCGTTTAATCTCTTTATCAAGTTTATCCTGTTCTGCTTTTAAATCTGAAATTTGATCCTGCTTATTATTTATATTAGAGTCTACATTGGATTTTTCCTGTTGGATCTGTTGTTTTTTCTTATTCAAATCTTCTGCAAATACAGGCTTGCTTTCGATTGGAAACAATAAACTGCTTGCACCAATGACTGCTGTTATAGAAAAAGCCATTAGTTTTTTCCCCATTGTGAATCCTCCTCTATAGATGCAAAAAAAGCGCAAATGCTTGCAATGCTCCAAAAAGTACTCTCTGCCTTCCAATTTGGAACTGCCAGAACACTTGCGCCAGACACCGATTATTTATCTAAAACTAGTAAGCTTGAAAGTTTACCAGTTATACTTTTAAGAATTTACGTACAGACATTAAGCTTCCCCATACACCGATTAACGCACCAATAAACAGTAAAAGCGCTGATACTTGGAAAACGAATGGATTGTATGGCAACAGTTCGAAAAAGCCGTCCTGGAGATATGGTAATGCCCAAGTATAAACGAGATTGTAGGAAAAGATAACAACCAGAATTGGGATTACAGCACCAAAGACACCTAGTAATAAACCTTCCAGGAAGAAAGGCCAGCGGATAAATCCGTTTGTTGCCCCAACTAGCTTCATAATTTCAATTTCCCGTCTGCGGGCAAAAATTGTAATTTTAATCGTATTAGAAATTAAAAACATCGCTGTGAAAATAAGGCCAATAATTAAACCAAGTCCGATATTACGGGAAACTCCAACTACTTTAAATAGTTTTTCAACTTCTCCTTGACCATACTTTACTTTAGCAGTATTTTTAAAAGTTTCAATTTCTTCCGCTATTTTCTTTGTATCATGCGGATCTTTCGCTTTTACAATGAACACGTCATTTAATGGATTTTCCTGTTGAAACAGCTGGAATGGCTCTCCTTCGTCTCCTAAACTCTTAATCAAGTTTTCCAGTTCTTTATCTTTTGGTGAAAATACGACACTTTCAATCTCTGGAATTTTCTCAATTTCCTGCCTTAATGTATCTTGAGCCGCTTTATCCGCGGTTAAATCAATATGTACACGGACTTCCACATCATTTTCAAGATTATCAGCAAAATTATTCAAATTCATCATAATGACGATAAATGTACCAACTAGAATAAGAGTTACTGTTACAGCACTTATAGACGCAAAAGTCATCCAAGTGTTCCTTGCTAAACTTTTTAAGCTTTCCTTAAAATGACGGCCAAGAGAATTAATCGTATTCATAGAATCCATACTCCCCTCTTGCTTCGTCACGCACAATCTTTCCAGCTTCGATGGCGATGACACGTTTTTTCATCGTGTTTACAATCTCCTTATTATGGGTAGCCATAACAATAGTAGTACCACGATTATTTATTTCTTCAAACAGATACATAATCTCCCATGATGTATCAGGGTCAAGATTCCCCGTCGGTTCATCTGCAATAACAACACCGGGATTATTTACGATCGAACGAGCAATCGATACACGCTGCTGCTCCCCTCCTGACAGCTCATCAGGGAAAAATCTCGCTTTATGCTTTAATTGGACTAAGTCGAGTATATCTAGCACTTTTCTTTTTATTTCTCTCGGATTCTCACCGATTACTTCAAGAGCAAATGCAACATTTTCAAAAACCGTCAGCTTTGGTAATAATCTAAAGTCTTGGAAAACAACTCCGATATTACGTCTTAATAACGGTACTTTCGATTCTTTTAATGTTGATAAATCTGTTCCGTTAATAATAATTTTTCCACTTGTCGGTCTTTCTTCACGATACATCATTTTCGTAAATGTTGATTTCCCTGCACCACTTGGACCAACAACGTAGACAAATTCACCTTTATTAATTTTTACGTTTATATTATTAACAGCTAAAACTCCATTTGGGTAAGTTTTACTTACGTTAGTCATTTCAATCATAATAAACCACCTAAAGTTGTATTTTATAACAAAAGTCATATCCTTTGTCTAAATATGTCGAATAAGTATTTCCGACAAGACCTTGTTTCATAAACTACAAAACACATTATAACATCAAATTTCGTCAAGAAGTGGCTAATTTTTATTACATTTTCATGTCAATACCTTGAAACGATTGAAATATTGGGATTTATTTCATAGAAAATAAATCCTTCTATTATGTGTAATATAATGTATTCTATTGCTGGCTCATCGGATAGGAATAGGGAAAATAGCCTCTAGTAACACAAGGTTTTTTGTCGAATAATCGATGTTTTAAAAGATGCTCTCATTCCGGGGATATAATTCAAATTTCGTAGATAAATAGAAAGAAGCAAGGCAGTTATCTAAGTAATAGTACTTACATAGCTGCCCTCCTGCTAAAACATAATGCTTGTCTTATTTTTTCTGAGCAAGCCAATCAGCAACAACGGAAGCCTCTTCCTCACTTACAAGGCCCCCTGGCATGCCACCTTGTCCTTTATTAATGATATTTTCAAGTTGTGCTTTATCGTATTTGCTTCCGATTTCTTTCAGTGAAGGAGCATTAGCACCTTCTAAGTTTTGTCCATGGCATTGTATACAGCTTTTACTCGTAATTTCTTCTGCACTTGCAGTAGTTGCTGTTCCTCCAGTTGACTCGCCGTTATCTTTTGCATTGTCGCCACCGCCGCCACATGCAGCAAGAACTAGAGATGTTCCAAGTACTAGACCAAGAGCTTTTAGTTTCATAGTAAAATCCCCCTTAATTGGTAATAAACATGCACATTTATTATAACCTATTCAGGATCTTTTGAAACCCTCTCCAACTACTTCTGAAGCATCCATTACAGTAACAAAAGCTTCCGAATCAATACTTTTTATCAGTTCCTTCAATTTTGTGAACTCTGTCTGTCCGACAACACATATAAGAACAGGTCTTTCATTATTTGTAAATCCCCCGTATGCCGATAATCTTGTTACACCGCGGTCGAGTTCATGAAGAATTGCATGCTGAACTTCCTTTTCCTTATTTGTTATAATCATCGTCATCTTTGAACGGCTAAAGCCAATTTGTACAACATCTATTGTTTTACTTGTGACATAAAGGGCAATTAAAGCATACAGTCCCCCTTCAATATCAAAAACAATTGCAGCTGCCAGAACGATTAACCCATCAATAATCGCTACACAGATACCTAAGGTTAAACCGGTGAATTTATGAATAATTTGTGCCGCTAGATCCGTTCCCCCTGTAGAAGCTTTCCCTCGGAAAACAATCCCTAATCCAAGGCCGATTCCAATTCCGCCGAACAATGCACCAAGGAGCGGATCTTTCGTTATCGGGTCCATATCCTTGCTTAAATAAACGATAAATGGGAGAAAGATTGTTCCAACTAAAGTTTTAAGCCCAAACTGCTTTCCAAGAAAAATCACACCTGCAATAAAAAGAGGAATATTTAACGCCCATTGCACATATGCCGGTTCAAAACCGAACATCGCATCCATAATCGTACTTATTCCGCTCACTCCACCTGAAGCAACACGATTTGGAAGTAAAAACAGATTAAAAGCAAGAGCAACGATAGCCGAGCCAATTAATATAAAAATAAGTTCAATAATCTTTTGAAATAAAGGATTATCCTCATAACTCCCATACCTTCTTCTCCTCATTTAATATACCTCCGGCTATTGAAGCTTTTTATCCTGTTCTTAACAGGCAGCATATTCAATTTATAGTTTTCACATTTTAGGCGAAAAGATGTAATGTGAATTATTTGGAATGCGGCTTTGACTCATGATTACGTGATCTTGACTTAGGTCTCCGTATATTCGGATCATAATTGTATAATGATCTCAAATTAGAATTAGTTTCACTAAGTAATTATATTCAATCACTTAATTATTCATGTTTTTCCATAAAAAAACGATCACCTTATAAAAGGCAATCGTTCTTCATATTCTATGAAAGTTTAGAGCGTAGGAACGCATCAATAAACGGATCAAGTTCCCCGTCCATTACGGCGTGGACATTTCCGATTTCTGTATTTGTACGGTGATCCTTTACCATTGAATATGGGTGGAACACATAAGAACGGATTTGGCTTCCCCAGCCGATATCTTTTTGCTCCCCACGGATTTCTGCTAATTCTGCTTCTTGCTCTTCAATTCGTTTTTGGTAAAGTTTCGCTTGAAGCATCTTCATTGCACGCTCACGGTTTTTAATCTGTGAACGCTCTGTTTGACAAGTTACAACCGTATTTGTCGGTGTATGGGTAATCCGAACAGCAGAGTCAGTTGTATTAATATGCTGACCACCTGCACCACTCGCACGATATGTGTCAATTTTCAAATCTTCGGTACGAATTTCAATATCAATATCATCATTGAATTCTGGCATTACTTCACATGAAACAAATGATGTATGACGGCGGCCTGATGAGTCAAACGGTGAAATACGAACGAGACGGTGTACCCCTTTTTCTGCTTTTAAATAGCCATATGCATTATGGCCTTTAATTAAAAGAGTAACACTTTTAATACCAGCTTCATCCCCTGGTAAGTAGTCCAATGTTTCAACTTTAAATCCTTTATGTTCTGCCCAACGAGTATACATACGTAATAACAGTGAACCCCAGTCTTGTGATTCTGTACCACCAGCACCTGGATGAAGTTCTAAAATAGCGTTATTTTTATCATGTTCCCCACTTAATAATAAATGAAGTTCAAATTCATTTAACTGTTCCGTTAAATCTTTTAGTTCTGTTTCAAGCTCTTCTTGAAGTTCTTCATCAGGCTCTTCTTTTAAAAGTTCATGAGTTAATTGAAGATTTTCATATGATTCATTTAATTCATGAAACTTGTGAACCATATCCTTTAAAGCATTTGCTTCATTAATAACTGTCTGCGCTTCCGACTGATTATCCCAAAAGTTTGGTGCAGACATTTGATTATCCAATTGCTCAATACGCGCCTCTTTAATATCTAAGTCAAAGAGACCCCCTAAAGTCAGCAAGACGACCTGCTGTTTTTTCTAATTCATT
Organism: Metabacillus fastidiosus NBRC 101226; assembly: GCF_001591625.1. Classification (GTDB taxonomy): domain Bacteria; phylum Bacillota; class Bacilli; order Bacillales; family Bacillaceae; genus Metabacillus; species Metabacillus fastidiosus. The sequence continues at coordinate 3,010 of NZ_BCVG01000129.1, read as the reverse complement.
ACGGATTTCTGCTATTTCCAATTTAATCACCTCTAAAATTTATCCTATCCTTAACTGACAGTAAGACCCCCGCGCTTCAACCTTCTAAAAATTCGAGGAAGTTAAACGGGCGATCAACTGCCCATAAAGGTCCGTTTCATTCAACTAACCATCAGGGAATAAATCCTGATGGAGCTTCCAGTTTATCATGAAAAAGAGCTATCTCATAAGCCACTAATATCCCTATAAACTAATTTCCACTGAAAGACTCCCACCGCTAAATCCCTTAATCTACTGGATTCTCGTGAAGGGGTCTTTCAGCATGTTACCCCAATGGGTTGCTCTTTACCCATTGGGGCAACATGCTTTATTTCCCGCAGCACTGCTTATATTTTTTACCGCTTCCGCAAATGCAAGGCTCGTTACGACCTACTTCGATTTGCTTTCTTTTCGGTTTTCTTTTCGGCTGTTCTTCGCCTTCATTTGAACTTGCATGGACAGCTGTTTGACCTTGAACAACTTCCTGACGTTCTAAATTATTACGGATTTGTGCTTTCATAATGTATTTTGCAACATCTTCTTCAATAGAAGCGATCATTTGCTCAAACATTGCGAAGCCTTCCATCTGGTATTCACGAAGCGGATCTGTCTGACCATAAGCACGAAGGTGAATACCTTGACGAAGCTGGTCCATCGCATCAATATGATCCATCCATTTCGTATCGACAGCACGGAGTAAAATAACTTTCTCAAACTCACGCATCTGTTCTTCACCGAAGTCTTCTTCTTTTTGATTGTAATGTGCAATTGCACGTTCAAAAATCAATTCTGACATTTCTTCCGGCTCTTTACCACGAAGATCATTAATTGAAAGCTCGCCTTCAGTAAGAATATTAGCATTCATATAATCAACAATACCGTCCAGATTCCATTCTTCAGGAAGCTCTTCTCTCGGTGTGCTGGCATTTACAGCACGTTCGATTGTCGCTTGAAGCATTTTTTCCACGATATCTCGAAGATTTTCCGCATCCAGCACTTCAAAACGCTGTTTATAAATAACTTCACGCTGCTGACGTAATACATCATCATATTGAAGCAATTGTTTACGCGCATCAAAGTTATTTCCTTCCACACGTTTCTGGGCTGACTCCACTGCACGCGATACAATTTTACTTTGAATCGGCTGTGTGTCATCCATTCCGAGACGGTCCATCATCGTCATCATATTATCTGAACCGAAGCGGCGCATTAATTCATCTTCCATCGATAAATAAAACTGTGTAATACCAGGGTCCCCTTGACGGCCTGAACGACCTCGGAGCTGGTTATCAATACGGCGTGACTCATGGCGTTCTGTACCGACAACAGCTAAACCACCAAGCTCGACAACACCTTCACCAAGCTTAATATCCGTACCACGTCCAGCCATATTTGTCGCAATCGTGACAGCACCTTTTTGACCGGCTGATTCAATAATTTCCGCTTCTCTTTCATGGTTTTTCGCATTCAATACATGATGCGGCACACCTTTTTTCTTCAGCAGCTGTGAAATAAGCTCAGATGTTTCAACGGCTACAGTACCGACTAAAACTGGCTGACCAAGATCATAACGCTGTGACACATCTTCTACTACTGCACGGAATTTCCCTTCCATGGAGCGGTATACTAAATCCGGTCTGTCATCACGTGCAATATCCCGGTTTGTAGGAATCGCAATAACCTGCATATTATAAATATTTCTAAACTCTTCTTCCTCTGTTTTCGCTGTACCTGTCATTCCAGATAGCTTTTTATACATACGGAAGTAGTTTTGGAACGTAATCGTCGCAAGTGTCATACTTTCATTTTGGATTTCAAGACCTTCTTTTGCCTCAATCGCCTGATGCAGACCATCACTGTAGCGACGTCCCTTCATTAGACGTCCTGTAAAGGAGTCAACGATAACAACTTCGCCTTCTTCAACGACATAATCTACATCGTTTTGCATAACAACATGCGCTTTTAAAGCCTGGTTAATATGATGGTTTAACGAAACATGGGAAAGATCAAAAAGATTTTCGATCCCAAATGCACTCTCAGCTTTTGTAATCCCGTCTTCTGTCAGCTGAACAGCTTTTGTTTTCACATCATATGTGTAGTCTTCTTCCACTTTTAAATTACGGACGAAGCCATTTGCCTGAACATAAAGCTTTGTCGATTTCGCCGCTTGGCCGGAAATAATTAAAGGTGTTCTCGCCTCATCAATTAAAATCGAGTCAACCTCATCAATAACCGCAAAATTTAACGGGCGCTGCACCATTTGCTCTTTATAAAGCACCATATTATCACGTAAATAATCAAAGCCAAGCTCATTATTAGTGGAATATGTAATATCTGCAGCATATGCCTCGCGTTTTTCATCTTTATCTAAAGAGTTTAAATTAAGCCCGACTGTTAAACCGAGAAATTCATATAATTTCCCCATCTCATGGGCATCACGGCTTGCTAAGTATTCATTCACTGTTACGACATGAACCCCTTCGCCGGAAAGTGTATTTAAATAAACAGGCATCGTAGAAGTTAATGTTTTCCCTTCCCCTGTTTTCATTTCTGAAATATTACCTTCATGAAGGGCAATCCCCCCCATTAGCTGAACTTTATATGGATGAAGTCCAAGTACACGTTTTGCTGCCTCTCGTACGACTGCGAAAGCTTCTTTTAGAAGATCATCAAGCGATTCGCCTTTTGCAACCCGCTCCTTAAACTCTGCTGTTTTTGCTGTTAATTGTTCATCAGATAACTGTTCCATCTGAGGTCTTAAAGCCTCGATTGCATTCGCCATTTTTTCATAGCGATTCAATGTTCGTTTATTAAAATCAAACATTTTGTTCAACATTCCAAGCATCATGAACGCTCCTCTGTATTTAGAGTAATAAATTAACGAATTTATCTTGAATAACGGCCAATAAGACTCCTGCTTCAAAGACATGGAGCAAGCGATCAAACTGCCTGTAAAGCCCAATTATTTTATCCCAGCCTTAACGAGCAGTAA
>NZ_BCVG01000128.1 GCF_001591625.1 Metabacillus fastidiosus NBRC 101226 | reverse complement strand
CTGATAGAAGTTTCACTTTATTAAAAAAGTAATAGATAAAACCCTCTATCTAAATAGAGGGATGTTGGATACTAATGTAAAGGCAGCTCGTTAGGACAAGATGGAAATCCATTTATATCTTGAATTATATAAAAATCGTACTGTTTTAAAGCGAATTTCTTTTGATATAAATATTCAATAACAAGAAGCTTTTTATCGGATATACCACATAAAATACCTGAAATTCCTTGTCCGTTAGATAATGATATTCCTACTGGCTGACCAATTAAGTATACAATTTTATTTTCCCAGGCCATAGTTATCACTCCTTCAAAAGCATCTTATGCCCTTTAAAGGAGCAGGTGCATAAAGGAGTTAATAAATGTATAAATACAAGAATTATTATGTTTCTTTAATAAAAAAGCATGATTTTCCATGTTATAAATCTAATAATCATCACAAATAAGGTTGGGAATAAGCGGTAGAAAGAGCCTTTTTAACATGGAAAGAGTGTTATCGGTCGAATATAAGCAACGGAAATGCAATTTTGCTATTGATTTAAAATAAAGTCCAAGATAGAAGGAATTAATGATACTTATTCTTTTGAAGAAACATTAAACAAATTTGCTAGAAGGGTGTAAAAGATGAAATATATTTATTTTTTAACAGGTGGATTGTTTGTTTTTTATGCAATATTATTATTATTTATTTCTAGTATTGATTTTGGGGTTTTCTGCTTCTTATTTTTAGGGCTAGTGTTTTTATTATATCCTTTTATTAAAAATAGGAAAAAAATCAAGTTATTCTTTAGGGTATTTGTAGTACTGCTATTCCTTTTTGTAGGTGGTTTGGAAACTTTGATTCAAATCAACTCAGAGGATGACCAAGCACCTGAAAGTGTTTCTTATCTGATTGTATTAGGAGGAGGTATAAAAGGTGATGAGCCTTCTTTGACTTTGGCTAATAGATTAGATACAGCTTATGATTATTTGAAAGATAATCTAAGTAAAAAAGTGGTGGTGACTGGCGGAATAGGTGTAGGCAAAACTTTATCTGAAGGTGAAGTTATGAAAAAATATCTTATGAAAAAAGGAATAAGTGAAGAAAGAATTATAGTTGAAGATAAAGCAACTAGTACATATGAAAACTTTCTTTTTTCTAAGGAACTTATTAATTCTTCTAAAAAGATTATAGTTGTTTCAAGTGATTTTCATTTGTTTAGAGCTAAAAAGATAGCTGAAAAAATGGATTTAGAACCTTATGGTTTAAGTAGTGAAACACCTTTAACAGTTGCACCGCAAGCGCATCTTAGAGAATATTTAGCGATTGTTAAAACATTGATTTTAGATAATTAAAATAAAAATGTACAAAGAAAACAGGGTTGAACAGAGAAAGGAAATAATAGGAGAAGTTTTCACGAATTGTATTTCCTGAAAATTTTATCATTATTAATATATTGAGATTTAATCAGAATATTTAATGGATAAAATCTCGTCTTTTATTAAGACGAGATTTTTTATTAAAGGAGGATGGCTTTGTGAAAAATGTATCACCAGCTATTAAAGGATTAAATGTTCTTTTGAGAAAGCCAAAAGATAGTGATGTTTTTGATTATCTAGAAGTTGATATTAGTCAAGAACTTATACGAATGTATGGAGGTAATACAAAAAGAATAGCACCGAAGACATTGGAAAAGGCACAAAAATTTGTACAATCTATTCAAGAAAATAAGTTGGAGTGGTGTGTAGAGTATAAAGGGAAAATGATTGGCCAAGCACGATTAACAGTAAGTGATATCGATAATCGTGCCCGCTATGCAGTTGGGATATTTGATTCTTCTGTTTGGGGAAAGGGCTTGGGAACAGAAATTACACAATTAATCCTACATTATGCTTTTAAAGAATTAAATCTCCATCGAGTCGATTTGAGGGTTCTTGAATATAATAAACGCGCAATCAAATGTTATGAAAAATGTGGTTTTATTAAAGAGGGTGTTGAAAGGGAAGGGGCACTAATCGACGGAAAATATGAAACAGACGTTTTTATGAGTATTTTAGACAGAGAATATTACGAGATAAAGGATCAATTTATAAAAATGATATTAGTAGGCTAAAAGATGCATTAATTTAATAAACAGCTGGGAGGATCTTTAATTAAAAATCCTCTCCTTTAGCTGTCTACAATCTTAATTAATTTAAAGTGTAAGCCGCAAATATGAATTTACCTTTTGAACGATCATGATTTATAACGTATACCATATATCTACCTGTTGGTATCCTGTCTAAGAAAGCTGTAAAAGCTTTCTTAGACTTAGCTGGTACAGTGAAAGAGTTCCATTCTTCATTTGTGTTAAATTATATCTTTAAAGGATATATAAGTTAATAGAAAAGAGCCTTCTTGATTAGAAGACCGTTTTTACAGCAAACAATACAAAACAAACTAATAATAGAAAAATGTACTTAAGAGTAGAAATGGAGAACAACAGTGACTTATCCAATTAGAGTTAGAACAAGTGCATTAATTATTCAAGATAATAAAGTGCTACTAGTTGAATTTAAAGATGAAAATGGACTTCATTACAATTTACCAGGTGGTGGAGTTGAATCGGGTGAAACATTAGTTGAAAGTGTGAAAAGAGAGGCTTTAGAAGAAGCATCAGTTCACATTGAAGTAGGTTCGGTAGCATTTCTATATGAGTATGCACCATTCAAAAATAAAGAGAAGTACGGCACTGTGCATTCATTAACAACTGTATTTGATTGTAAATTAAGAGATGGAGAAATTCCCCAACTTCCTCATAATCCAGATGAAAATCAAACAGCTGTCAAATGGATTCCTCTCGATGAATTAAATAATGTTGTATTATACCCGAACATTCGTCACCACATACTTTTACACGTAAAACAACACCGGAGTATTGATTTATTAGAGGAACAGAAACTAGAAGATTACAAGTAATTATTGGGTCAGAAGGTTCTGGAAAATCCACATTTGTAAGAAAACTAGGAGGAAAATTAAAAAGAAAGGTTTACCATGTTGATGAACTTTTTTGGAAATCTAATTGGGGTGGGGTTTCAAAAGGCGAAAAAAGAAAAGTATAAAATGAACTAGTTAAAGAAGAATGGATTATTGATGGGAACTATGGAGATCAGATTACATGCTTCTGATACAATTTGTAATGCATCGAAAAATTAAGTGATTCAAACAAATCTATTACCAAACTGATAGATATGTCTAATGGGTTAAGGTTATTCAATAACATTATCGACTATAACTATATATTTGTTTTACAAAGGAGATGAAGAAATGGATTTTCAGCGAGTTGATGTTGTATATGTACTATTATTTGATGCAGAAATAAACAAAATCCTAATGGTATTCAATAAAAATGATACATGGTCTTTACCAGGAGGAGCAGTTGAAGCAGGAGAAACTTTGCAAGAAGCGGCTATACGAGAAGTGAAGGAAGAAACGGGATATGATATTACAGTTGATAATATTGTTGCTTTGAACGAAGCTTTTATAGAAAAAAATCATGTTTATTTTATTACTTATCATGGACAAATAGTAAAACGGCCTAAAGAAATTCCAGCAGAAGAAAACATCATAAAAGTGGAATGGTTAGATTTAGAAGAAGCAGACAAGCTAATGCCATATCATCCAGAAGGAATTTCAAAATTACTTAACAACTCAGGTGCCATCTATACTCTACACAAAAAATGAGCACCTTTTTTGCTCCCTAAAATGTGCTTAATATGAACTAGGTCTATAAATTTAAATATTTTAAAGGCTTTTCCGACTAACAGAGTAGTTTAGTTGAAAAATAATCTTTTATTCTAAATGGAATAAGGAGAAAAGAATGGATAAGGAAATAACAATTGAAGACTACAACTCAAATTGGGCCAAACAATTTGAAAGTGAAAAAGTTAAACTTAGAGAGATTTTAGCTGACAAGGTTATATCTATTGAACATATAGGAAGTACATCTGTTAAGGGGTTAGGGGCTAAACCCATTCTAGATATTGTTATCGGAGTAAATGATTTAGAGGTAATTAGCGAATTTATTGAGCCTTTAAAACAAATAGGATATGAATTTGTTTACCATAAAGAATTTCCTGAAAGACGTTTCTTCAGAAAAGGAAAATGGAGAGCTGGTACACATCATTTACATTTTTATCAGTTTGAAGGAGAACACTGGAACAATCAAATTTTGTTTAGAAATTATTTGAGAAATAATCCTCATGTTTTAAAAGAGTATTATCAATTAAAAATTGATTTGGCAGCAAAGTTTCGTTTTGACAGAGTTTCTTATACTGAAAATAAATCTCTTTTTATCCAAAATGTATTACAAAGAGTCAAAATGTAGGTTTGAAATTAAGTTTGATAATTTAGAACAAAAAATGATAAGAAAGCCTGTATAATACAGGCTTTCTTTATAAAAAGTTTATTTATTGAAAATAGTTAAAAGAGTGAGGGGGGAGATGGATTGAATGATAATATCATAGAAATTCTTCTAGAAAAAGTAAAGTTGCTGCAAAATGCTATAAAAATTGAAGAGCTATTAAAAGGATATTCTCCTGATAAAAAATTTGTGGTCTATTTCGATAACTACAAATTTTTGTTACGTGTAGGTGCTATTGAAAGTTACCAAAAGAAAAAGGCTGAATATCAATTATTAAATCAAATGATAAAATTTAATGTCCAATCTTCGCAGCCTATTGATATAGGTATGATTGACGAGTTTGACTATTGTTATACCATTTATTCTTATATTGAGGGTACAGACGCAAAAGAGGTAATACACACACTTACACCTAAAGAACAATACAGAATAGGAGTGAAAGCAGGTACACAACTATCTAGGATGCATTTATATAAGGCTCCTTCAACAATTAATACTTGGTATGATCGAGCAATGGAAAAGCATTATAGGTATCTGGATGCTTACAGAAATTCTGGTATAAAGATTGAAAATGATGAAAAAATTTCTACGTTTATTGAGAAGAATAAGCATTATTTAAAACACCGTCCTAACTCCTTTCAACACGACGATTATCATTTAGGTAATATTATTGTAAAAAATAAAAAATTTGCTGGTATCATTGATTTTAATAATTTTGATTGGGGAGATCCATTTCACGACTTTGTAAAAGTTGCTCTATTTCAAAGAGAATTAAGTATTCCATTTTCAATTGGACAAATTGAAGGATATTTTGATAACAACATCCCTAAAGAATTTTGGATGCTTTATTCTATCTATGCTGCAATGGTTATTTTTTCATCGGTTGTATGGTCCTTGAGATTTGCACCAGACCAATTAGATGGAATGATATCAAGATTATACGTTCTTTTGGAGGATCACAAATATTTTGACACACTAAAACCTAAATGGTATTGAACTAATGGGACTTTTATGTAATAGGATTCAATGAAATGATCAAACTTTTTTTCAAAAGAGATTCTTTTCTTTTTATTTAAAATATAGATTTATGGAAAGTTTATGATTAAATTGAATTTTAAAGCCATAATGTAAAATGTGTTATAATTTACCAAATAGAAGTTAGAGAATTCATATTTCAGGAGGTGTATGAATTGATTGGAGCAATGTTAGTTATTACAGTGCCTTTTTTAATATTTGCTATCGTTTTGTCTAAAGGAAAGGGAGTATTTCTACTTGCTGGTTATAATACAATGTCAGAAAGTGAAAAAGAAAAATATAAAGAAGGAGAACTCTGTAAATTTATGAGTAAAATAATGTATGGGATCTGCCTCGGTTTACTTTTAATTGCATTAAGCGAACAATTTAAAACTCAAGTTCTGCTGATTATTGGTCTTATTATAGTAATAGGCTTGCCGTTTTTTTCTATAGTGTACGTGAATACGGGTAATCGATTTAAAAAGACTCATAATGAACAGAACGACAGATCACAAACAAATAGTACAGGACTATGAAGGAGATGAATTTGAAATAGAAGAATAAAAGGCTCTTCTAATTGCAGATTCTCTTTTACTACCGATAATGTCGATTATATTAAATCTATATTTCATAATTTTGTTTAAATAAAAGACAATTCAATAAAATGGTAAATTTTATAATAAATAAACTGTGCGTTATATGAATTTTTTTAATGAAACACAAGAATTAGTGTGTTTCCTAAAATTTTTTAAAAAAATAACTGCTCCGAAATGGAACAGAAATTTAAGCAGTTATTTCACAGTTTTTAAAGGAACGATTACTTTGTTATAAAAAAGTCTTTCCCATTTAGCTAACAAACCGTTCCCATTTTCACTACGTTGTATCTGAATTTCGTGATTTCTATGGAATGCTTTAACGCGCTCATTATGTTCTTTATGCCGTTGGTGCAAAGTATTATGGATCATTTTCATCTTCCTTTCAGTAATTAATTTAATTATATGGTTAGGATTGATGAATTAAAAGTGATTCTATCATTTGTCTATGATTTTAGAAAAGTAGTTCGGTAATTTAATGAAACAAAAGAGTAATTATGTTTCGGGGGAGTACAAGAAAATGATTGCTAGTTCACCTGAAGGAAATCAAAATTGGCTTTTCCTTGTACCTAATTTTATTATGTCCGAATTTTTTGAAGTAATTCATCTCATAAAAAAGACTACCTGTTAGAAGGTAGCCAGAATTAGAAATACATTTCTAAATGAAATTTCTTTTTCTCCACAGACCATTGTGTTGAGGAATTACTATATTTGTTTAATTTCTGTGCCAGTAACCGTGCAGAAGATAAATCATTAAAAAATTTTTCTAAATGACTGTTTGAATCTTTTAAGGTCTCTATTGTTCCATTAATGTTTCGTATCAATATGAACATAAGTCACCCCTCCAATTTTGTAGATTAGATCAAAATTTGTTAAAAGCTATAAACGAGAGATGTATATAGCCTTTAATCAAAAGACTGGGATAATAATAATTTATAACGGAGTGAAGTATGAATCTGTGGATATTAATCTTTTTTGAAAATATTTAATTTTGTAATAATTGTATATGGAAAGTAAGTGATTTTAAAAATCAGAAAGAACTATTTACAGTTTAAAAAATTTGTCACAATTAGGAATAAAGATGGAAATGAAGAAAAAAGACTACCTGTTTAGAGGTAGTCACGAGTAGAAAGACGTTTCTGAGTTCTATTTATAATATGTAGTTGTTTGATAAAAATGCCTAAGTGTTAAAAAAGTTTGAGTTATTAACCCAATTAAGCAGTGACTTTCACAAGAGACAAAAAATAATGCAGATTAATCATTCTCCTGATGTAGCATTAAACATTGATATTTATTTAACAAAACATCTAATTGCTGACTATAGCTAATTGTATCAGGATGATTAAGCCCTTTTTGCATACCTGCAGCAATCATCTGGGAACGTAGTGATTGGATGGCATCTTCTAAGTTATTAAGCGTCACATCTTGTATTTGCATATCTTAACCTCGTTATGTTTGAGATTGAATATCTTTGAATGAAGATAATATGCACTATTATAACTTTGTAATTCCAAAATAGTATATTTTCGACAATTTCTCTTGAAAAACGACAAAATAAAAAGTCGAATATATGAAACAGAATGATAGATCAGTTGATTAAAATTTGATTGAGGAGTAGGCTACAAAAATGTAATTTGAATATAGCTAAGATTTTAGGAAACAAAGAAGTAAATATGTTTCAGAGGAAGTACAAGGAAAACGGCTACCAGTTTAGTTGGAGGAATTCAACGTTGCTTTTTCCTTGTACTTAGAGTTAATATACCCAAAATTCATAAAGTAATTCATCTCATAAACAACCCCTATTTAGGTTCAAAAGAGTGGGAGGAAGAATTCTTGTATTTCTTCTAATATCATACTAGTGCTTAACGTAATCCAAACAAATTCTTGCCATTCTTGTTCAGAGAGTGTTTTTTAAAATTTATCTAGTTCCTCCGTGAAGTCTTCAATATTTTAGACTGTGTTTATGTAATCGTAAAGACATATGATGGACTAATTTTTAGCTCAATTAAAAAAGACTACCTGTTTGAAGGTAGCCATGAGTAGAAAGGCGTTTCTGAGTTTAATTTATAATATGCAGTTGTTTGATAAAAATACCTACATGTAAAAGGGATTTGATTTATTAATCGGGATAGAGGGACTGAGGAAATAAAAAAGACCTTATTCAGGTCGAGAGGGTTGATGAAAAAATTCTCTTATCTCTTCTACTGTCATACCAGCATTTAAGGCGAGAAGGATTAGTTCCTGCCATTCTTTATCTAATACTTTTTCTTCAAGTTTCATGAGGATTTACTCCTTAAATCATAATAGTAATTTAATAAGAATTATAGAATGATTCTAGTTTTATTGTATCGAATTGTAATAAATGTAAAATAAGTTATAATACCCAGTTCAGAAAAAAATAATTCGACATAATTCTATGGATTGGAATTAAGATAATTAAATAGGTAATTTGTTTCCTGCCTGAAAATAAAAAAAGATAAACAGATTAAACTGTTTTATCTTTTTCTAGCAATTCAATGATTTTATGAGGTTTTTTCGGGATTATTAGAGTCTTTAGGTTTCTTTGTAATTCGGAAATAAATAAAAAAGAAACAAGTAAAGATAACAGCTAAAAATACAATAACAGCACAAATAGTTTTTATTAGTTCAACTAGAAGATAAACATTATCTAATATTACTAGCATGTTATTTAAGTTTTAGCTAATTATAAAATGATAGTTGTATTTCACATTATTAGCACTTATCGATTAACTAGTAATAATAAATGAATTGCCGCAAGAATTCCCATTGGATAGATAATTGATCTAGAGAACGTATTCTTAAATTTATTACGGGGGTGCTTTTCAAAAAATAGGTGCAAAATTGCATGGATGATTAAAAATAAATCCAGAAACCAAAAAACAATTGTCTGATATTCGCTGAAAAGTAAAGTGAGTATTATTGTGTAAAGAGGAAGGTGAATAAATGTAAAGACTTTATAGGCTTTAGAATCTTCCATATCTTTAAGCACGATAAACATTTTCCACTCAGAATTCCTTATCGCGTCCATTTCGTGCAAAAGAAATAAAGATAAGTTAAACAAAAATAACACAAGCAAAAAATCAGGCATGTAATACCTCCTACAATTGTATAACTTCATGTTACTACAGCTAAATAAATAAAAATAGAAAAATATGTTTTTTAATACGTATAACAGCTAATGGTTTGGAAAGAAATTTTATCCCAGCCTTAACGGGCAGTAAGATTCCCCCTTCCACATTTT
>NZ_BCVG01000127.1 GCF_001591625.1 Metabacillus fastidiosus NBRC 101226 | reverse complement strand
TTACTGCCCGTTAAGGCTGGGATAAATAGGCTTCCTCTAAATCATTTTCAGGTGACTGCTCTAAAGCAAAGTAATTCCAATCTGCTTCAAATTGATATTTTCCGTCTATAACATCGAATCCGATCATATCCTCTTTCGTAAAAGCTGTATGAAAGGGTCCAGTATCTTCCCCTACATACCCTTCAAATATTTCTTTTACTGATACGATGTGCAGCCACTCGTCCTGCTCTGGGAAAATACATTTCAAATTAATAGAACAAATCGGCAAAAAGTGTTTCTTATGTTTTTCAATCTCATCATAGAACACTTCTTCATAAGATGAAAACGGCTTAATAAACTGCTCAGAAATTTTCATTTTTCTCTCCTCTTTTTTATTTGTGAATTTGATTACATATACATTATTTGGTAGTATACAGATAATTAACTACATAGGATGTGTTATACATGGATTTTCTTATTCAGGCTGTTTCAGCGGCAGGAATATGTTTTTTAATTTTAGTAGCTGCCGCTATTAAAACACTTAAGGAAAATAAAAATAGAAATGATAAGGAGTAATTTTTAAGAAATAATACTTTTATCCGCTTAGAACAAATGCCTGAATCTCTTCATACACTAGTTAAAAAATGGAGCTGATCTTATGGTGAGATGGATTAACGTATCCACATCTAAACATCAATTAAAGCTGTTTGATGGGCGCAGGCTTATTAAAACTTACCCAATTGCGGTCGGAAAAATAGTATCACCGACACCTTCTGGAACGTACACCATTATTAATAAACAAAGGAATCCCGGCGGACCTTTTGGTGTGCTTTGGATGGGATTATCAAAACCTCATTATGGTATCCACGGAACAAATAATCCGGCTTCAATCGGCAAAAATGTCTCACATGGCTGCATTAGAATGTTCAATCATGACGTTCTGGAGCTGTCATCCATGGTTTCAATTGGTACAGCAGTTGCTATTCGTAAATAAATTGGATACTGTAAAGTATGGATCTTTTAAAAGATAAAATAAGATTCATACGTACATATACATTCGGATAAATGACATTCGAATAAAATTCCTTGACCTGAAAAACCCTCTTTAACAAAACTATCTCTATTCAATCTACTATGTTCTATTTTATCAAAACCCAATATCTTTTCCTTTTTTATACTCTTATTAATAAAAGAATAAGCTAAAAGACTCACTACTTATTTATTAAGGATAATATAACAGGAGTGCTTTATACGAATCTATATTGGAAGTTTCACAAAGAAACACTTGGGTTTTATTAGAATAATTGGTAATATAGAGTATAAAGATAACTTGTATATAAAATGTATTTTATTCAAACCTAAAAAATTTTAGCTATAAACAAGGACTATTAACCTATTTCTAATTACTTATTTATATTCGGAGATTTAGCTTGATACACCTTTTATTTAGGAATCAAGCATTTCAAATAATTAAAATAAAAGGAGTTAATATGTAATGAAACGTGTAACAGCAATTATTCTATCAGCATCTTTAATTTTAGGAGTTTCAGTAGTCTCCCCTTTTTCCGCTGACGCAGCTGCCAAATCTTATAAAAACTGCAAAGCACTAAACAAAGATTATAAAGGCGGAGTTGCGAAAGATTCGAATGTGAAAAACAAAGGTGGGAAAACAAAACATACCCCACATGTTTCAGCTGATCTATACAAAGCAAATAAAAAACTTGATCGGGATGACGATGGAATTGCCTGCGAAAAATAAAGAAAAAAGACATGAAATAGGCATCAGCTTATTTCATGTCCCCCAGTCTTAATAAACTTCTAAAGATATTGTTTATTTCTACTTCAGTTGTACGGGAATTTTTACTATACTTGGAGAGTGGTTACCATCTGGTATCCCTCTTTGAAAGTTTATCTTTAAATAAGCATCCCCATTTAACGGTTCACTTGGCAGATTTATTACTTCTATTATTTGAACAGTTTCTTCGGGCTTAAGTGAATATTTCTTTATTGCCAGCGTACATAGCGCTGGACTCGTCCATTTGCTCCCTGTTCTCACTTCCCCATTATCAGTTTCAGTAAACAGATCAGCGGAAAGTCCTTTATCGCATCCATTTTTACCGGAATACGGAATAGTTTCTTTACTTTTATTTGTCACTTTTATTTTCGTATACAGTTTCTTATCAATCTGGCTTACCATTGCTTGAAATTCCAATCCATCCTGATTCATTACTTTTGGATCATCAAATTTAGGATTTACTGTTTGAAATTTCATTTTTACAGGTTCCTTTAAAGGCCTTCCTTTTATTGATTTCACTCCATCTTTTATGTATAAAACATAATTCTCATTAAAATCATACAGACGACCTAAACGGAGCTTCACTACTTTTTTATCATTTTGATCAATAACAGGCTCAATAAATATTTCCTGATTATCTCTTTCCCGAATGATAGATATGTTCTGATAAAGGTTTCTGTCTTCCATCTGGTCGCTGAATGTAATTGTCCATTCTTTATCGATCTCGACTTCTGTTTTAGGAGTGAATACCTTCCAAGCAGGAATAGATTCTGATTCAGCCTTAGTGACAGACGGAACAGCAAATAGAACTGCTATACTCATAGCTAAAAAGAAAGTAAGAATTCGTTTCACCCTGTTTCCCCTCCATTAATGTAATAGATTACCATATGATTGTAGCATATATCTGATCATTCTGTTCTTATTACTATGATTGTCTCCTTCAAAATACAGTAATCTTCACTTCCATCATATTCTCTTTCTTCCCCAGCTTTGTATAGAAAAATATTCAGTTAACTGCATTTCCTTTTTAATCTATGACAGTCTTCACCATATTTAATTTTTAAATTATGTCATTTCTTTATTTATATATTGATCCGATTAATTTATAATAACTTTTGTGATATAACATAAAATTGGAGAACAACATGATTGATGACATACGGACTGATTTAAAAAATGTAATTAATTTGTATAAAGAGAAACCTTATCTTCCGCTTTGGGGTGAGATTCTCTATGTGCTTCGAAGATTAAAAAAAGAGATTAATGAAGAAACAACGTCTAATATCTTTTTATATGAAGCTGAACATTCTGTACATATTTTTTATATACCAAAGGATGGAAGAATTTTTATAAAACTTCCAGATTTCAACATTTTACTAAAACAAGATAAATTTATTGACAATATTTTAAAAGGGAGATTTTGGCCTAAATAGAGGCTATAAATCTTCTTTTTAGCAGTTATCTTATTTCTGCTTATTTAAAATTACAAATGAAACTTTAAAATACTGTTCTTCATCCAACAAATATTTTTCGCCGATCATAAGCAAAAACGATCATCACTTCACCTAAGAGAGCACAGACCATGTACATAAATGAATAAGAGGAAAAGTCAGCTATCGTTCCCATAATAAAAGAGGATATTTTTTCTTTTATTATGGATCTAAGCCAACTCGATTTAACATGTGGTCAATTTTACGATGCCAGATAGTGTCCAATACTTTTTTTGATTTTTCCAAACCTTCATTTCACAGTAGCGGAATAATTATAATTTCTATCATTATCTATATTTGAAGGTCATTTACTTCCCAATCACAGTTTTTTCTAGGGTATTTAACAATAAAAAACTGTACTCAATTGTTAGCTTTGTTTAACAATTAGGTACAGTTCAAAATATTTTAAAGTCTTTGAAACAGCTGTCTTTTTTCCGAATAAAAAATCTTCCTAAACAAATACTTTACTTATGTCTCTTTATAGATGATAAACAGACATAACTTTCCTATATCTTCCTTTAATTATTAAACCCAAAAACGAAAGGTGATGAAAATGGAGAAGAAACAGTACAATTTTGCAGATTTATCGGATGCAGCTCTTGAACAAGTGAATTTCCTCGAAAAAACACTTAGTGAAGAAAAAGGAGAAAAAGTCATCCTAATTGCATATGAGGACCAACAATTAAATAAAGTTGAGAATTAATTCACCTGGCAATCGAATAATTATGACTTTCTTTCGATTGCTTTATTAAATTTTAAAAATACATCTCATTTAATAAAAAACATTCTTCTCTATTTGGCAGTAAGTGATAATGACATTATAAGATATACAAAGATGTTTTTTATATTTTTGTAAATGCATAATAAAAAACCTATTATTCTTATAAGAATTGAAATATAATATAAAATATAATCTTTCAATATCGGAGAACTTATGGACGAACTCTACAAATTAAAAGAGACACTTTCAGAACAAGAGTGGCAGGAATTAGTTTGGCTCACTTTGAGCACTGGTATGACATTAGAAGAAATAAAAGAATTCTTCTTCAACTCTTCGGGACCTAAGTAGGTCTTTTTTATTTACACTGTCAGTATTGGAATAGCACGTTATATCGATAAATCCCCTTTCCCTCTATAAGCCATTTTTCGCTTAACAAATTTTTTACATAATTAATCTATCCGTTAATTCCTGGAACCATTCTTTATCATGAGTAGCCAGTGCCAAATCTATAATTTCCTTCATGTCAGCTGTTTCTAATTCTAATTCCATAACCGTGCATTGATTTTTATAGTAGGAAGAAAGTAAATGTTTTTTTAAATATTTCCGCTCCTTTCCGCGAACTTCACATACCTTCCAGACATATACACGATCCCCAATCAGAACATCCACATAACCGACAATAATACGATCCAATATCAAAACTTGAACCCAATCGCTATGCTTCATCTTTTCCCTCCTTCTGAACATTTTTCAAACGTTCCTTTTTATATAATATTGCGTTTCATATCACTTGGAGTTAAAAGTATGAATAGATGATGAAATAGCCTGGAATTTTTTATAACGATTAAGCTGATGAAGCATAAAACCAAATGAAGAAGGATGGAAATACAAGTGAAGCACTTGTATTTAAACACTCAAGTGAAAAAGCTGGAGACAAATTTGAAGCGGCTAAAGTGATTATATAGGGCATAAAAAGCTGCCTTATTATAATGTTGAATATGGAGAAATATATCCAGGACTCTTTAATTAGCAGTACTATTAAAAAATGCATCAAGATTAGAGATCCTTCAATTAACTCTTATCCTACTATATTAATATGTATACACTATGAGCTAGGTGAAACTGAACAACGTATTTAGAGTTCCTGTTCATCTATACGGGAACATTATACTAAGAAACAATTTGCGGCCCTCATACTGATTATCAATCGAATCGATAGTTGATATCACCTTTTCTAAAAGAAAAAAAAGCAGCCTTTAAAGGTGCTTTTAATCTAAAGCTTTCATCAAAAAGTTAATTATTTCAAGTTTCTTATTCAATAATTTTTTGTTCAAGCTTGTATGCCTGAACATTTTTCATTTGCTTCTTTTTACAGTCTAACTGGTTCTCTAATGCTTCAATACTTTCTCTGCGAACCAATGGTTCATCCCTATTATCTGTAGTTTGAACATTTAACCTATTAATTTCTTCTGCTACATCTTCTTCAAACTTATACATCATTTCTAAGCTTAATTGTGCATTTTCTTTAAAGCATAATAACAGCTCTAAGTCTTTCTCTAATAATGGTTCTCTTCCTCGTATCCTCATCTCGGATAGAGAAAAGAAGATTTTTATACATATTTAACTAATTTGGGATGTTTATTCTCAAGAGGAAAAATAACCTGAATAGTGAGTGTCATTATAAATAGAATCTCAAGAAACTTTACTGATTATTAAGATGATGTATATCCATTCGGGGGGGTTCCTCCATCCAGCCATTGGAAATCATAATCGTAATACCCTCACGTGTAAATTCATAAATATCTTTACCAAATACCCCTGTTTTCACCATTAAATCATTACGTAAATTGAAAATGGTGCTAAACCCTTGACTTCCTATACTAAAACCACCCAGAAGATATGTACAAAACATCATCAGTTTTTCAGAATAAGGAGCCTCTTGTGAACTCGTAATCGTTCCTCCGGGTGTGGCAGGCGGCTGAATATCATTTTGGAGAAAAATTTCACCAGTCTCTTTTAAAATTTCTTTTGAAAGCTCTCTTCCTTTTATAAAATACCTTTTCACTTCTTCATTCTTAGCACATTGGGCAAAACCCGTCATCAATTGTATACCGGTAATATTCGTTTCAAAAGCATGATACAATAATCCAAATTCAACAGTATTTAAGGGTCTCTTATGACCTAAAAAATTAGATCCTTTCAAGTATGATTTATCAGTTAGATAATCGACTGATTTTGGCATATTGACATAGGTCGGCCGAGGTAGCAGTCCTTTTTCCAAAAGATACTCTGTAAAAAGGTCATAATATGTCTGGGTTAGTTCAGTAAGTTCTTTATAGAGCTTAATAATATCTTTGCGATACGAAATCGTTAAATGGAGTACATACATTCCCATACTTATTTCTTTTAATATTCGACAGAACATAATGTCAAAGCCATTCTCAAATAACTTTGGCGCATCTAAATTAATATCTTCCTTAGTAAACCCGATAGGCGGGGCTGCCCCTTCATTATGAAGCATCGTTTTAATTTCGATGACTTTTGAATTCAGCTGCTCCCACAATTCAGACATAAGATTTTTTGATTTCGGATCATCTGATTTTTCAATAAAGGACTCCAATATTCGCATAATCATTGTTTTTTTTTGATAGGTCGTCCATAATGCACCGAGTTCTGTTGAACTCATTTTAACTTTATCAGACATAGAATATTTCCTCCTAAATTTTTTGTTATGCATATTTTGTCCAAAAACATTCTAAAAATCCAATTATTCCTTAGTTTTAGATTGATAATACTTTAATCATCCTAAGTTAACTGGCACTACCATTAGGAAATAAATCCCACATCAAAAAGCCCCCTCTCAATCGAGAAGGGCTTTTATCTTATTCATGAGGGAGAGAGTCAGCCAGTTATTTATATACCCGCTTCTCATTATCTTAAACAATAACTTGTTAATTAACTTTCAATTCATCAGATTCAATAGGCTTATTCATTTTTTCTTGAAAAATTATTAATCTTCTTCCATTACTTCATCAAAAGCTGAGGAAACTTTGTCAAATTCTTCATCGCTTTCAATAGCTGTAAAGTCACCATCCTGATCGACCTTTAAAAAGAAGATATCAATATCTTCCTCAGTTTCTTCTTGAAGATCCTCTACAAAGCTAACGGCAACGTATTGTGTCCCCTCAATATTTAGCGCCGCCAGTACTTCAATGTTCTCCTCCTGATCATTCTCATCAGTAATTGTAAAGATTTCGCCTACTTCAATGTTTTCCATTTGATAACCCCTCTTTCTTCTCCAAAAATTATCTTACACTAATAATTGAATAAAAGTATTCATAATCATCTTATTTCCAAAGCGAGGTAGATTCATACAGAAAATTCAGATTCAATATACTACGAATGAACACCTCATATTTTTCACGGAATTTTTCTCATCATTAATCTACCCTTTTACTTTCAAGTAGATGATTATTACTCAATATCTCAGAAAATAATAACCTTTTTAAAAATTTCATGAATTAATTAATTGAGATTAGAGAAAATAATACGAAATTTAGATTAGCATAAACGAATCATTATAACTTCAACGTCTTGATTTGCTATTTTCATGTGAATATAAACTAAATATATCATTTATTAAATTAAAAAGGGCATTAATCAATCACATTTTAAATTTTATATATCCTTTTTCTCTCCTAATCAACTGATCTATCATTTTGTTACGTTTCATATAAAATATAACTACTCTTTTGTTTCATACAATTCTTTAAAAACTGTGCATCTAAAAATACTCAAGATAGATCAGGGCACATCAACTACTTGTTTCACTTCTACTACAATTAGATATCTTTTTCAGTTATTATTCCAAATACATATACTTTTCTATTTTTATATGAGATACTTAAAAAAAGATGAAAATTTTTACCAATTAAAAGTTCAATTAGGGAGTTGACTAATGTTCGTAATTATACGAAATAATAATGGGACAACAAAAACCTTAAAGGATTCAAACAGCCATTTGGATAAAACCTTCAATGATTTCTCTACCGCACAATCATTAGTACAAAAACTAAATCAACACACTGATTCTTCAACACGATGGTCCGTAAAAAAACATAATTTTAATTATTAACAAGCTGGTAATTACTAGCTTGTTTTTTTGTGCTTACAAACAATTAAATAACTAATAAATGCGGCACACTTATTTCTAGATCATTCACTAATGAATTTAGAAAAAACTATTCAAACAGCTACATTAAGCGGTTCATTAAATGGTAAATTAACAGGAGTAGCTATTAGCTCACTATAGGGGATTTACATTTGTCGCTTTAAAGCTAATTTTAGGTACTTTTAGCAAATCTCTTGAAATATCATAAAAATATTTCATAATGTAATATATGTCCTTATTTTGAGAGGAGGCTTGTGTTGGATAATCATTCATTCTTTTTCTCAAAAGAACTTGTAAGATTAGTTGATGATTATTTCAAATGCGACGATGATGCTTTAAAAGAACAGATCGAGATTGACATCAGACTCTTAAGCAAGGCAATGGTACTTTGTAACTGAATTAGTTTATTACATACAGGTACAAGAAAAGGCTTATCTCCATTTCCTCCAGCAAGAATAGCCTCAAGCTTCTTGTACCTTCTTACCAGCCTTATTTACTCTTATAAATTCTGCAAAATATAGTCTTTCCCCTCTCTTTGTATCTGACAAATCTTAATAATCCAACTGTTTGTTAACTTATTATTTGCACTAATCACAAATTCATTTCCTACCAATTTCTTGCTTTATTTTTTCTTAAATAAATTCCAGATAATATTATGCATAATTTACAAATGCAGTCTAATCCTAATCAGGATTCTAATTTATACTTTTTGGAGGTTTATGATGAGAAAAAAACTTCTTGCAATTCTTCTTGCATCTCTTCTAGGCACTGTTATTACAGGCTGTAACGAGATAAATCCGGGTACAGATCAACCAGGAGAAGATGAAATTGGTGATGACGAAGTAAATGATGAGGAATAAAATAACGCTATAAGAACATTTTGTAGATAAAAGCCGCTCTCAATCGAGAGCGGCTTTTATCTACAAAATAATTTCACTAACTATATTACATTGATCGTTCAGTAGCTAGGCATATATTTCCGTATATTTTAATTTATTCAATTTCTCCTCAGTAAGGTTACATCTTTATTTCCTCCAGATCTATTAGGACCATTGTTAATACGAGCTAATTCTTGTATTTCACATTATTTTTCATACATTCCATAATGATTAATTAAAACTTACACTTAGTAACTTTCCATCCTCTGCCACGTCTAACTTATAAAGTGAAACTTCTATCAG
>NZ_BCVG01000126.1 GCF_001591625.1 Metabacillus fastidiosus NBRC 101226 | reverse complement strand
TTATATTAGATTTACTATCTAGGGTATTTTGTTTTGGATGGGGAAAGGAGTCCCGGAGCGGGTAGCGGTAGGCAACCGGTAGGGCGGCAGTTGTTTCCTTTCTCTTGCTTGGTACTGTTGCTGTTGATTTAAGTCTCGAGCAGGTTGGGGTTCTTTAATTTAGTTCTTTATTTATTTTTCGTTTAGCTCTTATAAGAGTACTCTTACTAATTCCAGTCATGTTTTCTACCTCTTTATATGAATGGCTTTTCAATAGCTTTAGAGCATGTTCTATTTGTTTTTTACTGTATTTATTGGGGCGGCCTTCTTTAAAGTCATCACGTTGTTTAGCAATGGCTTTACCTTCTCGTGTACGTTCCACGATCATATCTCTTTCGAATTCGGCAAATCCACTCATTATTGTCAGTATTAATCTACCAGTTGGTGTATCTTCAATCAAACCCATATTAAGAACATGAACTTTTATTCCTTGCTTAAATAATTCCTTGATAGTGTGAATTGCATCTTCGGATGATCGAGCAAAGCGGTCTAGTTTAGTGACTACTAATGTGTCACCTTGTTTAAGTAAAGAGAGCAGTTTTTGGAATTGTGGGCGGTTTGTCTTAGTACCGGTGAATTTTTCTGAGTATATTTTATGGCAACCTTCTGCTTTAAGTGTTTGTAATTGCGACTGTAAATCCTGATTAGCTGTACTTACTCTTGCATAGCCGTATTTCATTATGAGTTGTCCCCTTTTATTTTTTTACTTATGACACTAAGTTATGACACCTTCTGATATATTGATAATACTGTATCGATAAAATGGTGTCAATACTCATAAGTTATGACACTTAAAGATATAAAAAAGACTGCCTTGTGTGGGATGGATAATTTCCATTGCAAATTGTACTTGTCTACAAAATGATGATTGTTAACATAAAACACATTATTGGCAGCAAAAAAGGATCTCTTAATGGAAGATCTGTTTAATTTTTTATTAAATTAAAGCACCTTTTACTTACTCATTTCCTTTTTTAAAGCCAATTTTTAAAAAAAATACAAAAATATGAATATATTTTTCAAATATTGATCAAACTGTTACCATAACAATTTAAATTTAAAGACTTTAATAATCTTATAGAAAGAGGAGAGGATTTTACATGGCTTTAATACACGCGAAAGTAAAAATTATAGGAACAAAACCTTTATTTTTTCATGTATTCACAACAGAAACATTATCTTTAGAGCGTCGAGAAAGAACAGGTGTGGCTGGTAATGACCCTGAAGAATGGAAAAGAACATATACAGCAGATGAAGATGGTCGTTTATATGTGGATCCTTCTTACGTTTTTGGCTGTATGAGAGAAGCTGCTAAACATACAAAATCAGGTCGTGGGTCTATTCAATCGAAATTATCAGCGACGCTTCAAGTGCTATCAAATCGCGTTTACTTTAACTCTTATTTACCAGAAGAAATTACTCAAGATGAAAATGAACCGGTTTATCTAGATATTCGTTCTGTACGAAATCCTTCTACAAAAGGGCGTAATGTTCGTTATCGTGTGGCTTTAAGTTCAGGATGGGAAACGGAATTTGATATTGTTTGGGATAACACATTGGTTGCTACGCATCAAATTGAAGCTGTGTTGCATGATGCAGGAATGCTTGTTGGTTTAGCTGATGGTCGTTCCATTGGATACGGTCGATTTGAGGTACTATCTGTTGAAACTCAAACTTTCGAAGAGTACAAAAATAGTCTTCCAACTCAAACTAAAGGCAAGGGAAAAACCAAGAAGGTTGGTTAATAGGTTTTATTATGCCTAAAAAACGTCAACCCAAAGAAATTTGGATGATTACACGCGAGAGAATCTGGTTAAGAGATAATCAAAGATGCGTTCGTTGTAAAGTTCTTGTAGGGTTGAACAAATGTCATATTGACCATATTAAAAGTGGAAAATTAGGAACAAATGAAGATAATAACTTGAGAACGCTCTGTA
The DNA here is from genome assembly GCF_001591625.1 of Metabacillus fastidiosus NBRC 101226. Lineage (GTDB taxonomy): Bacteria > Bacillota > Bacilli > Bacillales > Bacillaceae > Metabacillus > Metabacillus fastidiosus. The sequence goes on along the minus strand of NZ_BCVG01000126.1, from coordinate 6,418 downwards.
TTCGTTGTCATGTCTTACGAGCCGATTTAAGACATTCCGGAATGAGAGCTAAGGCTATTGCTAAAGGGATTATTCCTCCTAATTGGAGATCACTTGTATGGGAAGACCATGAATTAGATAACGAAACATAGACGTTACATTATCGTATTGTCTATGTCCGATAGGAGATTGTCCACCCTATCGCTGATGAGTTAGGACTGTACGGTAAGGTGTGGAGAGGTCTGGTGAGGTGCGGTACGGTAAGGTGCGGTACGGTCTGGTGCGGAGAGGCAAGGTGAGGTGCGGTACGGTAAGGAACGAAACAAAGGAGAAACTTAATGTATTTTCCTTTGTCTAGTAAGAATTTGTCCGACTTGCTACTGATGAGTATTGGACTTCACGGTGTGATTAGTCGCGTTGGGATGTGATAGGGTATGGATTGGTACATATAAAAACACTGATCTCATATATTTATCCTACCAATTTACAAAGCTAGAAATCGAGTCAATCCCGGAATTTAGCCATTTTTAGCCGAATTCCGGGATTTTCATGTTGGAAAATAACCCGAAAAGCACCTTCAGAAAATAAAAGTACGATCTCCCATTTTCTCTTGTTTTGTCCTTTAGCTCAATAAATTTATTTTACATAATTTAACAAAGGTGATATGTGAATTCATCCATTTTTATGAAATTAATGTTTGACAAAGAGGTTGTTAATCGTTTAGAATTTCTTTAGAAAGCATTTAGAATGAAATTAGAAATTCTATAGGAAAACTAAAAGGGGATAAAGTTGAATTTACTTTAAATATAAATTTATAAGAAATGAGGTTTGGGAAATGGCAACAAAGTTTTTTCCTGAAAGATTAATTTATGTTCCTGCCACAGGTGGGCATCCACCATTAACAGAATATCGTGTAGGAGTTGGTCTTGAGCATTGGACTACACCAGTTTTAGTAAAGAAAACTCAAATGGTATATGAAGGGAAGATCAACGGCCGAGTGGCTCCTTCATTCCCAGTTAGAAGTCAATATGATGAAGAAGCTGTTCGTTTAGCTATGGAATTATTAGATAAAGAAGAAGGAACTAATAATCCAAATCAAAAAATTGTAGTAACCGTTTCTGCATTAAACGAGCAATCTAAAGAAAAAGTAGAAGATGAACAAGAAGATTATATTCACAATTTTTATTTAGATTTAGCTCCTCCAATGACTATTGTTAGTGTCGGGATTAAAGCTACTCATGTAATTAAAGAAAACTTGATAGGGATAGTATTTACAGTAGATTTCTCATATGAAAAATGAAAATGGCTAATGCTCTTTTGAAGAGAGAGCATTAGCATTTTGAATTTTACAAGTTTACTATTTTATTATTTTATTATTAATCTTGATAAGATATTAATAAAAATGTAGATTAATGTTTATTTACATAATAAGGGGGAATATGTCTTTGAGATACTCAGATATAAAAGTTGGATATGTATATTTTGCTGATTTAAATCCAGTACGGCCGTATGAGTTTGGAGATAATCATTTAAGTATAGTGTTAAATAAGGGTAAAGATAAAAGGACAGTAACTATTGTTTCTCTTACTTCGAAAAAATCTGGTGTAGGGGAAAATAAATTAAATATAGGGGTAATACCAAAATTACCTAAACGCTTAGTTCAGGATAAACATGGGAATTCAATTCCTTCCTATGTTGTTTTAGATCAAGTTCGAACGGTAGCTGCTAACCGTATCCAAGAGGTAAAAGACGGTAAAAATCCTGATGGTACTGATAATTTTATTGAATGTCCAATTGATCCCTCTCTCTTTGGAGAAATAGTTCATAAGTTAGCAGATTTAAGAATTTCTAATTTAAATGATGTTGATGCTATTGGTGAATATCATAAAAGTAATTTTTTTCACTACTGTGTAAATAAACTAATTAATTTAACATATAATGTTATTAACGAAAGAGGAAATGTTGCTGAGACAAAAGAGGAAATAAGACATTTTTACACTAATGTTTTAGCAATAAAAAAGGATTTTTCGATTGATAATTATTTGAACCAACAGGATATACAGCATAAGGTATCAGAAAAATTAAATGATATTGTTTTAGTACCAGTGAAATAGGTTAAAATATTGACTTTATTATTATTTTTGATATATTAAGGTTAGAAGAAGTAGCATTAGGTAATACTAATTGCGAAAGAGCTGTGATGGCTCAACATTAGAATTTAGGGTTGTGATGACCCGAACCATAGTTATCGAGCTGTGATGGCTCAACATTAGAGAGACTCTTCTGTAAACAGAAGGGTCTTTTTACTTTTTAGCGGCATTTTTAATGTTATTAATGGACCCCACTGGGTGCCGACAAAAACTGATTTTTGTTCTTGATCAGCAGTAAGGTTCGTCAGATCGGTGGGAAAAAATCTGAGATGTTTCAAGTGTACGTCTTGTAAAAGGATGTACCTTCATTTATTAGACAGAAGATGCAGGTAATATCGTTTTGTGCAGCTATTACCTTGGCCTCGTTTTCCCCCTAACCTTTGAAAATACAGTAATTTCATGCATGTAAGCAGAAGAGTTAATAAGTTATAGCAATTTATCATTTCCTTTGTTTGTTATGAATTGAATATGAGTCTCTTATATTGTTATTACAACGATAAGAGGAGAGATTTTATATGGAATTATTTACGTTGGCTGAAGTGGCTGAAGTACTGAAGATATCAAAGCTGGCGGCATGGCAGCATGTGAGGAAAGGGAATTTGAAATCATATCGAGTCGGTAGACAACATAGAGTTTTCCCTCAGGATCTACAAGCCTTTATTAGAGGGGAGGAGGCAGCTGAATGACAACAATCGTAAACCAGGAACTGTATTCCTTTGAGGAACTAAAATCTATCTTAGGGGTCTCAGCCCAGCAGCTGTTTAATATCGTGGCCAATCCAGCAATCAGTAAAATGACTATCGCCAACAGACTTTACTTCGACCGTAGTACGGTCCGAGCACTTTCGATGAGGGAGGATTACTAATGGTGAATTTAACGATCGAGCAAGTAAGCAGAGTACTTACGGATAGATTTGGGATGTTCTTTACATCTGGGGGAATTAAGAGTCTCGTAGAAGGACAGTTTCTCGGGAGAGTGGCAGCAGAAGAGGACGACAGGCACTATTCCTCTGTGGGCTGGCGTGTGTGCCGACAGTCAGTTATCCAGTATTTACAGAGTAAAGGATTTGCAGAGCAAGAGATTAATAAAGTATTGTCGCTCTAAGCGTGCTGGGGGTGTGCGTCTATAAGTTCAGGATTGAACATATGTGCCGTTCCCCTGGTGTTTGGGGCTGGTTTTGGAGATTGCTGTTCTGAGACAGAGTCCCGAAATCCCATGTAGGGCGAGCAAGTGTTATAGGTCGAATTGCGAGATGTCATGTAGGGCGGCAGATCTTATAGGTCACCTTTGCTAGTTTTATATTGGGAAAAGTGAGGTTGAAACAACCTTTTGGCTTTAAGGGTGCCGTTCCCATCAATAAATTAATAGTATCTTTACCCGTGGTTACTAGGAGAACATGTTAAAAACTAGCCCGTGTAAGAGCGGTGAACACCGTCAGAGGGTGAAACAATTCCCAGTATTACACCGTCGCAGTAGCCTTTGGCTAGGTGGCATGACAGAGTTATTTTGAATATACGTGGTAAAGCTGCACCTGGGCACGTTTGAATGTCATGAAGATACCTCAGGATTAGTTCCTTAATATCGCCATCCCCTTTACAGGGGGGTGGTATGTTTCCTCGAATTAGTACATTTCTCAACCAGTAAACCAACAATAATAAAGTAATCAATTAAAATATCGAGGCGAGGTACGAGCCTCCGTAGTGAGCGGAGCGAACGGAGAATACAGGTAAAGTTAATTAATAATTGGTGTTCGAAGAACTACCTGCAGTAGTTCTTCTCCACGATGCTCCTGCGTCGCATCTATAATTTCTTTTCTCTCTGTAAAATGTTTTGAGGGAGTAAGATGTGATATCATTCTTAGCCACCGCTGATCACGCCGAGGGCAGTATATAGGATGCGGCAACACTAAACTCTAGTATTTTATTCTAAAGCGCTCTATGCCCCCTTTAAATGCTTCTCAGGAGGCTCTGGTATGAGACTAGTATCTTTTATGCCCTCCGTTTTATAATTAAGTTTAGGAGGTGTTTTCATGAAAATTAGAGAGCTGCTGGAATTAACCAGGATCATGCCATTGGCTACCATTGCAAAGGAACGTCTGTCTATCGGTGAAAAACCAACTCGTGAAGCACTTAAAAAGGCTGGCTGCTATGCTATTAGTGGAAAAAGAGGCTGGTTTTATGACGGTGCTGAAAGTGTGCTGGAACAGTCTATATATGATTATTCTTCTTCAAGTAAAAGAAAAGCTAAGGCTAAAAATAGTGAAAATACTAGTATAAATGATAGTGAATTGAAAGCTAGTGGAAAGCAATTAAAAACCGAGAAAATAGCTTTTACAAGCAACCAGATTGTTGCTACAAGCGAGTTAGATACTATTGATAAGCTGTTACTAAAAAATGAAGGTGATAGTGAGCGAAGAATTTACAGAGGGTTTTATTGGGATAAAGACATTATTGACTTCCTAGATAGTGTGAAGCATGGCAATAAAAGTGACTTAATGAACGAAATTGTGAGAACTATTTTAAAAGCAAAGGGGTTAATCAAGGGAAACTAAGAGAAACTAAGAGAAACTAGGGTTAACCAGGGTTAACTAGGGGAAACTAAGAGAAACTAGGGTTAATTAGGGTTAACTAGGGGAAACAAATGTTTACATTCCGCAACTAAATCAACTATAATGAACTTAAAAATGTTACTAATTGAGACAAAACTGTTTGAAAAACAAACAAGGATAAAAAAACTCAGGTGTTGGTAGCACCTAAGTTTTTGAGAACATGATGTAATTGTGGGTTTTACCTTGCCTTATTGCTTGTGGTGAGTGAATTAAATAAGGTATTTTATAAAACTGTTCTGATTTGGTAGATTAGAACGGTTTTTTCTTGCCTTTTTTCTTGCCTTTTTTCTGAGGTGTATTAATTCTTAAAATTAAGAATACAAAACCTGTGTCTTTAAAGGCATCTGATTGAACTAAATCTATTAAGCTAATAGCTGTATCAATTAAATCTATTATTTGCAAAGTAGTGTTTCCTCCTTCCATTACTATTTAAGGAAGGATTGCCCATACATCTGTTCTAAAATGTATTATAACACGGTGCAAATATGTTTTGCTACTCGATAACGGTCGAACATGTCTGATCAACTCTAGGTTTTAGCTGATTAACAAATATGATATAATTAAAGGTTGCTTATTTTATAGATAAATCGACTGTTTTATGGTGGGATTTGAGGCTTTCTATGTAATTATTTATGCTGTTTATCATAGACGAAATTGTACGAGATCTTTCAGATAAACAGGTACTTATTGAACATCACATACTACTCCTATTGCAGCAGTACACTGATATCGTGTAAGCCGCCTTCGCTAAATTTTTACCCACTATGAAGTACAGCTTAATGAAAAAATTAGTATTTTTGTTGATTTACCAGACTTGTAGCAGTAGAATAATAGATAACTTAATTCGAACGGAAATGAAAAAAGCCATCCCATATGTTAAGAGTCCTACCTCCTAACGGAATGACTTTAATCTTTAACCTAGTGTCCTACCACTGGTTAATATGTTAGCCCTGAAGCCACAGGGCTAAATAGATACACTTATTATAAGCCCAAGGATACTTTTTTTCAACTAGTATTCACAGTACTATTTATTTAATATAGACGGGGTTATAAAGGCGATATCTCTTATTAACTTGTAACGGTGACAGGTTAATAAGAGATATCGTCTTTTTTGTATTCTGTTCACTAGGAGTTGCCGATAAACCTAGTAAAATATTTCGTCAGGTACTGACCCAGCCAACGCCATAAAATGGGGATAGGATAGAATAACGGTGTTCCCTATTACACTACTATCTGAATAGTGAAAGCTACTTTAGTGCTGTCGTTAGGAAGGGTAGACGCTTACGAGCGTGTAGGACAAGTCATAAGTAACTAGTTGTACTTTTCTGAGTTCCCGAAGAAGGGATATGGATTAACCAATTGAAAAGCCAAAGCGTAAGGTTGGGGGCTAAGTGAAACTGTCAGGGCTACTTGAAACAGTAGACTTGTTTAGAAGAAATTCTTTCGTTAATAGGGATACACTGCGGATACCTCGTAATTCCCAGATTAAGTATGACGAACTACTACTTACATTGACGATTTTCTTTATTTTCGTCTTTGTAGGTAGTCGTTCTATGCCTTACGTTGTCCTCGTATCAAACCCGATTAAGTCAAAAGTGTAAAACCTTGTCTAGTATAATTATCTAAAATAGTTAAAAAATCGTTTGTAAAGATAACAGAAATTAAGAGAAAAAGGATTAAA
>NZ_BCVG01000125.1 GCF_001591625.1 Metabacillus fastidiosus NBRC 101226 | reverse complement strand
GGAAAACTCCCACTGATGGAAGTTTCACTTGATTAAATAGAATATTTCCAAAGGTTAACTCCATCATGGAAATAGAGTGTGCCATCTGGTGATTGAATCAGTTGCTTCACATTTTTTTCCTTACGTGGATAAGTTAATTTATTATCTTTAGGATTCAGCTTAAACATCGTTCCCTCTACTGCTCCGTATATGGAGCCGTCTTTTCCAATTAATAAAGAGCCGTTTGGAGTATGCCCCGAAACATCCTTCACGATAGCTTTATTGTAAACAACACCTTTGGCAGGGTTATAAGCAAATAAAATTTCATCAGCTAATCCCCAAACTGTTCCATCTTTGGCAACAGTCAGCGCTGAATAGAAACGGATATTTTTAAATGGTAAATTAAGTACTGTCGGTTTAGCATTAGCTTGTCCCGCAGGTACTGTAAATAACTTCGCATTTGTTTTAGCCGGATCTACATTCGGTTTACCAAAAATAGATGTTCCTCCATATACTAGTTTCTGCTTTCCTGAATAAGCTAAAGATACAATACTTTGATCTGCAATAAACTGATTTTTAACAGTTGCTTTCTTCGTATTAACATCTAAAATTGCTAAAGCACCGCCTCTTATGCCTGATCTTGGAGTTGTACCAATATAAAGTTTATTCGTATTAGGCAGATGTAATACCGCTGTAGGCCGATCCTGTCCATATTGCTTCAGACTGAAAATATTTTGATTACTGTCATTTAATGAATTGTGTTCAATAATTTTCGCTTCAGGATAAACTCCTAAATACACTTTATTATTTAAGTAAGCCATTCCTTCCACTTGTCCAGTCGGTCCTTTTCTTTCTGTCTTGTTCTTGCTTGATAAATAAATTCCCATGCTTCCATTTAAAAAACCGCTGCTGTAAACATTGCCATCCCGGTCTGTTCCAATATGATAAAGTTCAATCGGCTGTGGCGGCAATTGCATCATATCATGCTTAAACTGTTTTGATTTAAGATCATAAGTAAAATATCTTTCATTACTCCCGAGCTTTCCAACTAACTTATAATCATTGTTTCTATCTTTAATAAAACTGAAAGAAACAATCGTACCGGGAACTTGTCCTTTAACCACTTCTATTCTCTCTTTTGTTTTAAGATTGTAAGAATAAATCGATTGATTAAATCCGTAATAAATAACATTCTCAACCGGTGATTTTGCTGAAACGCCAAAAGAGCTTGCAGTAAATTCACCTAAAAACCTTTTTGTATTCACATCAAAACAAAGAATTTTAGTACTTGGATTCAATTTAACAAATAGAAGATTATCTGCAACGCTGATTGCTTGGATTTCTTTTTCTTTTCTATACTGACTCGGTAAGATCGATTGCGTTTTCCTCGTTTTAAGATCAAATGCGATTAACTCAACCGGTGAGCCTGCTCCAATGAACAAAGAATTATTTTTAGGAGAATAAGCAACACTTTTCGCATCCTTTTTCCCTTTGCTGATTGTCCCGTAATCATAGAAGCCTTTACCGTCTACATATTTAAAAACCTTTGCCTCATAAGATGATACACCGTATAAAGTCTTATGATTAGCGGCATAATCCATATCCCAGATAACCGTACTGTCTTTTGTTGTTGCTTTGCCTACCTTTGTCAGCTTCTTTCTATTAACCTCATATTTAAATAATAATTCATTAGGTGTGGTTCCAATATAATAGACTCCTGTCTCACCTTGCTGAATGGACCATCCAGTCGTTGCACCTATTAACGGCTGGGAATCAACTAATTCCTTTGTATCCAGATTTGTGACAATTAATCTCGCTGGCAGCCCTTGTAATATAGAAAACATTAATGGTTCTCCACTGCTATTCGTTCCAAATGTTGCCGTAGATACATTTATATTTGTGAGCTGCGCCCCTAAATTAATCACACCCGATTTTGTACCAGCTGCTTGTACATCTGATGAAGAAGCTGATGAGAAACATAATACAGCTATCAGCATGAAAACAAGAAAGCTGGTTATTTTTTTGCCTGTCATTCTCTTTCCCCCTGAAAACCCATATACTTTTTATATTTATGCAAATATGATTCTATTTTACTATAAAATTCTCTTTTCTATCAATTAACAAAAGGTTCCTTGTTCCTATTCCCTCATTAGAGAATAGTTTCTACTTTACACTCACTTCTACATAACTACCCGATTTCATTTCCCGATTATTCTTACTTTTCCAATTCGGATTAATAACGAGTATATATTTCGCTTTAGATAGTAACGGCTCTTTAGGTATTACTTTTATTTTTCTATCATCTATCTTTTGGATAGTAATTTCCTTTTCTTCACCGCCAATATGAATAAGTTTGATATTTTTCATATTAGCCGCGTTCCAATTCATATCCATGTTCATTGTAATTGTAAAAGTCTTAGTCACTGGAACTTCAGCCAATGTCGGAAGCTTCTTATAGCTGCTGTACATTTTTATTAAATGATCTTTATGGGCAGCAGCCAGCTCTTCTCCTACTTCTGTTGTAATATTTGGTGTTACACCAACATGGTTAATTTCAGTTCCATTTGGTGAGTAGAATTTAGCCGTTGTTAATTTTAAAACACTTTCATCACTTAAATTAAAAAAGAACTGTGTTGATCCTTTTCCATAGGTTTTCTGTCCGTACAATATAGCACCCTTTTGTTCTTTTATAGAAGCTGACAGCATTTCTGAGGCACTTGCAGTATTTTTATTTACAAGAACATGTACAGGTGCTGAAAACTGGATATCCTGTTCCAATGCTTCATATATTTCCGGCTCTTGATTACGCTCTCTTAACTGGAAAGCGAACCCTACATTTGGAAACAATCCTAAAGCTTCCTGTGCCGCTGAAACATATCCTCCACCATTATTTCTTAAATCAAATATAAATCCTTTCGCTCTATCTAATGTTTGGATCCCTTTTTGCAGTTGTTCAGCTGCATCTTCAGAAAAGCTGTTAAGACGAATATATCCAATATTTCCTCCCAGCCATTTTATTTCTACATTTTGCAGAGAAATTTCCTTACGGATAATCGTTTTTGTTAATACGAGTCCCGTCTCTTGCTGTAAAAAGCTGATAGATACAGATGTACCGGCCTCACCAGTCATATAAGAAGCTGCTGTTTGCGCTGATTTACCTGCTAAACTCATTCCATTAACATCTATAATAATATCACCGGCACGCAAACCAGCTTGATCAGCAGGACCAGCAGGAATTGACTGCACAACTCTAACTCCCTTTTCATGTTCTTCAAGCACAACACCAATACCGGTAAGTTTCTGATTTATAGAATTCATAAACCGATCAAATTCTTCCTTGGTCATGTGCACAGAGTAAGGGTCTAGCTCTTTTGTTATTTCTTTAATAGAAGGCTTTGATAATACAGATAACGGAACCTCTTCTACATAATAATCCTTAATTAAATCACGTACTTCATCAATCGGCTCAGCCGCTAATACTGCCGGCACTTGAGAGAATACAAGTGTTACAGCAATTATTAATAATAATAAACTCTTAAATTTCTTCATTTCTCTTCTACCTTTCCCTCAGGAATTATAGGATGCATATTTTGGTTATATAAGTCCACCATAAATCACACCCCGTATTATATATCGACGATTTTTTCAATATATAAGCAAGCTCTCAAAAATTAATTACACTTTAATATTAAGGAATAGATTTTGCATTTCTATCAATTCCACTCATTCTTCCAAAAAAGAACAATTAATATGATATACTAAGATTAAAAATTCAATATTTTAGGAGGTTTATATGAAGTATTCGATAATTTTAATACTAATGATCCTGTTTTTATCAGGATGCGGGGATAATACATATGATAAAGCTATGAAACAAGGCTATGCTGCACTGCAAAAGGAAGAATTTGATAAAGCCGCAGCATCCTTTCAGCTTGCATTGGATGAAAAACCAGAAGATCAAGAAGCAGGTAAAGCTTATGAACAATTAACTTTATTTAAAAAAGTGAACGAGGCAAATGATAAAAAAGAATGGGATATTTCCATAGAGAAGGCTGACCAGCTTTTAAAAAGAACGGACCTGTTGCCTCCTTTAAAGCAAGAACTGGAGAAATATAAAAGAACAGCTGCAGACAATAAAGAAAAACAGAGCAAGGTACATGATCAATTAGCAGAAATTGAAGCACTTATAAATAAACAGAACTATGCAGAAGCAGAAAAACGACTGGAGCAGCTGAAGGAAGAGAAATCACTTGAAAATGAACAGCAAAAGGTGAATGAACTATCAGCTTCAGTAAAGGCCGGTCTGCAAAGCAAAGCTAAGGAAACAGTGGCACAACCGAAAAAGAAGGAAACAGAGAGCACTAGCAAGAAGAACGAATATTTGCAAAAACTTGCAAAAGTAGAATCCAGCTTTGGTGATTTAGATCATCTGTACGAAAGTGGAACTACATATGATTTCAAAGAAGCGGAGGCAGAAGTTTATAAGAGATGGGATACTCTTCTGAACGACATTTATGGGGAATTAAAAAAACAGCTGTCCGCTTTAGAAATGAATAAGCTTCGGAATGAGCAGCGACAGTGGATAAAGAATAGAGATAAACAAGCGGACGAATCTGCAGCAAGTTTTGAAGGCGGTTCATTTGCAGGTGTCCAATATTTATCAACACTTGGACAAATGACGAGGGAAAGATGCTATGAGCTTGTTAATAATTATATGAAATAGCTTATAGAAAAAAGAGATAGAGAGTCAAAACTATGACTCTCTATCTCTAATAATTATGGCTGTTCTTCTAATGCTTCATTTTCTAATGGCAAATCCGTTTCCGTATCTATTGATTGACCCTGTTGAATATCCTCCTCTGTTGATAGATCATTTTCATCAACAGGCATCTCTTCATGTGGTTCTTCTTCATAATAAGAAGGTTCTTCCTCTTCATACGGTTCTACATAAGATTCTTCTTCATTATAATCAGGCTCACTATATTCAGGTTCGCTGTATTCACTTTCACTACTTCCATATTCTTCATAGCTTTCATCAGCAGGGGCCTCTTCATATGGATACTCATAATATTCGTAGTAGTCCTCATTATAATCCCCGCCTTCAAAATAGCCAGCATCGTCTGCATAGTCATTATAATAATAAACGCCTTCTTCATAATAGAACAATGAAAAAATATTATCTTCTGCCATTGGAGATTTAACCCATTCGTTCACTGTTCCAATGATTTTATAAATCGGAATACTGAAACCGATATTAACTTCACTGCTGTCCCGGGCAGAGTTAATCGCAATTACTTTTCCGTCTTTCTTATTTAATAACGGACCGCCACTGCTTCCAGGGGCAATTGGAGCTGACGTTTGATAAATACCTTCATAATGAAAAGGATTAATGATAAATGTTCTGTTTACACCACTTATGTTTCCAAGAGTAGCTGTATTCTCATATCCTTTTGGACTTCCAAGGGCAATGACTTCTTCCCCGATTTTCACTGAATTCGCAGTTTCTAGCGGAAGCGGTTTATGATTTGCAAGTGCCGGCACACGAATAAGGGCAATATCAGTTGTATTACTGTATCCAATGAGCCTTCCTTCATATTCTGTACCGTCTTTTGCTCTTACTACTGGATTTATATCGCCTTCTACAACATGGGCATTCGTTAAAATATCACCTTTTTTATTAATTAAAAAACCTGAACCCTGTCCAATGTCGGTGAAAATAGTAAATACTTTCTCCTGTGAAGCATTAATAATTTGAGAAACATCTTTCGGTGCTTCTACCTGCTCCATCTTTTTCAAACTGACAGCCTGCTTCTGCGGGTTCTCTCCCTTCGTTTGTGCTATGTTTTCCTCTTTTTTCTTAACAACCTCATTTGCTGTTTCCTGCTTTGGAATTAATTCCTTTAATTTCACACCAAGCAAGCTGAAAATAGCAATACAAGCAATTGCCGCAAAAATCGTTGTAATTATTAATAATTTTCCTGTACCCTTTGTTTTCTTATGTCCACAGCCAGAGCAAAATCTCGCTTGTTCAGACATCTGAGTGCCGCATTTCGGACAATACAAGAAAATCCCTCCTCTATTTTATAAGTCTTTTGAACTAATTAAATGATAATAAAAATGAACTATTCTTTCAATCTAATTCTTTATAAAAACTGGAAAACAAGTGTAATAATTGCAGACAAATATAAATAATTAAGAGAATTTATATTATACATATAAAAACAGAGAGCCTAATGACTCTCTGTTTCTACGTGACTATAGTAAATCTTTAGTTTTTAGCTGCAGTATCTATAATACGCCCTTCAATTTTTGGACTGACTGTTTTTATTTTGGCAACATAGTCCTTTAAGTTTTCCCAATCAGCTAAACCTAAATCTGTTACCCTTCCTTCTTCATATGCCTTTTTAAATACGTCAAACCCGTCCCCGCCTTTTGCAGTAAAGGCATTTGTCGCTATAACATATTCCTTCTTGGAATCTAATGGAGCGAATGTCCCTTTCTTCTCTTCCACTTCAACAGAAACTATTCTTTGTCCAGCCTGTTTGCTGCTATCGTATTTCACTTTTAAGCCTGATACATGCAAAAATCCGCCGCTCTCTTTTGGAGCCTGCTGTACACTGTGCTCAAGTGCTTGAATAATTTCCGCACCTGTCAGCTTCATCGTTGCAAGCGTGTTACCGAAAGGAAGTACAGTTAACACATCACCGTAAGTAATCTCCCCTGCATCAATCTTAGAACGGATACCACCTCCGTTTTGCATTGCAATAACAGTGTCCGGATTATATGCTTTTGCTTTATCAAGCATGCCATCTGTAATTAGATTTCCTAATTCTGTTTCACTGTTTCTCACGCTTGGTGCCGCTGGATTTTCTGCTGTTGTTCTCGGATTCACTAATTCTTTCTCCGTTGTCGCACCTGTTGGTCTATTTTTTAATTCTGAAATTTTTGTTGAATATTTCTTTAATAAGTTTGCTGCTTCTTCATCTTCTTTCTTATCAGCGATTTTAATAAGTTTACCCGCTTCACCGATAATCTTTCCATCCTTATCAAACTCAACATCCAATGTTCCTAAATACTCATTATATTGGAATGCCTGAACGATGACTGTCGGATCTTTTTTAGCACCATTCTCATCCTTATCAATAACTGTAGGTTGAGATAACTGTGTATGACTATGACCTCCGACGATAACATCAATTCCTTTTACTTTTGTTGCAAGCTGGAGATCGTTATCAACTGCTGGATTATCATCATAGCCGATATGTGTAACAGCAATAATCTTATTAACTCCTTGTTTCTCAAACTCTTTTACAGTGTTCTCTGCTGCAGTGAGGTAATTGCTGAAAGTAATTTGATTCGGGCTTGAAATAGCTTTCGTCTCTTCTGTCGTTAAGCCGAAAATACCGACCTTTTCTCCATTTACTTCCTTAACAATACCATTATAAATCTCTCCAGTTTTCGGATCGTTTGTAATCGTATTTTTAAACAAACCTTTTAAATGTTCATCTTTAGAAAAATCAACATTTGAACTGACAAACGGGAATTTAGCTCCTTTTACAAAGTCAGCTAATCCTTTATGTCCTTCTGGTGTCGAACCAAGATCAAATTCATGATTTCCAAAAGTCATTGCATCATATTTTAATAAATTCATAAATTCAAGGTCTGCCTGTCCTTTAAATTCATTAAAATACAATGTTCCCGAAAACACATCCCCCGCATCAAGTAAAAGTGAATTCGGCTTCTCCGCTCTTATCTCTTTTACAGCCGTCACCTTTTTCGCAACATGATCTAAATTCGCATGGGAGTCATTCGTATGCATAATTGCTAATTCAAAGTTTTTATCTACTAATACATCTTCTAATTTCTTTTTACGCTCTGTTAATGTTGCAGACATTTTTGCTAAAGAAGGATACTTTCCAGGGAAAATCTTATTTCCCGCTTCTTTTATTGCAACCGCCCGATCCTCTAAACGGGTTAATTTTGCAAATGCAGCCTTTGCCTCTTCTACTTTACCTGCTTCAAATAACTGGCTGATTTCCTCCTGCAAAGTAAATCCAGATACCTCATATATAACTGTTTCTCTAACAATTTTTGCTTCAATTAAAAATGTACTTCTTAATTTATGACGGTTGCCTTCACCATACACTTTACTAAAAACATCTTCCGCTTTTTTAATATCCTTTGATAGCTGATGATAAGATTCAACTGTTTCTGCAGTCAGCGATTCAGCTTTAACATACTCATTTAATTTTTCTGCAGAAGCTGCTAACTGACTGCCGGTTTTAATCGCATCTATTACACGTGCAGCTTTTAGCTGTTTCTCCCTCGCTAATTCAAGCTGGGCTATGTACTTCTCTTTAATGGAAGAATCTTTTACCTTTTCAACAGCTGCTTTGGCAGTTTTTATATGTTGTGCCGCCTTCTTATAAGAGCTATCAAATTCTTTAGAAATGGAAATATCTTTTTGATTCGTTAAATCATAAAATTTAATTAGGTTATTTGCCGATAATTGAGCTTCGTTCACAAGCTTGCTTACATCTGCTGAAGCATCTGCCTGAATCGGGGCTATACTTGCAGCAATCGCTGTAGCTAATAGAGCCGGAGCCATTAATTTTTTCCCCTTATTATTCTTGTAACTCATTTATAATCAACTCTCCCATTCTAATAAAATCATCTTCATAAAAATAGTATCATATAGCTATATTTTACTAAGTGAAATTCACTAAAATTTACATATATTTAACATACTATTGAAATGCTTAATATCCTCTTTACATATAGTTAATTTTTTTTCTTTTAACAAAAATGAGATAGGTCCACACCGAACGGACACTTTCACAAAGATTCACAAAAAGGTGAATATTTTTGCGAAAATCGGTCAAGAATGCTCATGTGCATACTTAATTAGGAGGTTTTTATGATGGTGTGGGGATTCAGGAAACCCAGATCAAAGTTCGGCAGCTGGCTCGATCGGCAAGGAATGGAACAAGAGGAATTTGCCAAAAGCAGCAAAGTATCAAGAAATACAGTTTCAAAGCTTTGTAATGATAAAAACTATATTCCCAGCCCTAAAGTTATGAAAAAAATTATGGATACGGTCAGGAAATTTGATAAAAGCAAGACAATGAATGATTTCTTTGAAATTTAGGAGGATGAAAAATGGAGAACACAACAGAATATATGATTAAAAGTATTAAAACATTCGATCACTTAGAATTAATTTGGGTAAAAGATGAAGGATATATGCTGCTTGATAAAAATAACACATCATTAAAGTCTATGAAATCAGCAAAGAAGGACGAAATGGAAGCAATGAAAGAGTTTGATCTTATCGTCTTCCACTATTTGAAAGATCAATATTATTCGGTAGGATAAAGAGCTGTCATAAGCTCTTTTTTCGTTCCACTGCGGATTTTTATAAACTAATGCATATAATGTAAAATATTCATTAGGGGGTTAGATAAATGGAACCTATCTACTTGAATATTACTTTTTTCATAGAAGTATATGTTATCTTAGTTTTCTCGGATTATTACCGTCATAATACATTTAATTGGCTTGAAAATTTTTGTGCAGTCTTTATTATTTGTTATATTCAGCATTTTTTTGATTGGTTAATCGATAATTAAAACAAGACAATAATTGAAAAATAAAAAACCTAATCCAATAGATTAAGTTTT
>NZ_BCVG01000124.1 GCF_001591625.1 Metabacillus fastidiosus NBRC 101226 | reverse complement strand
AGTGGGGGAGGAGAAAAACCCCCCACTGATAGAAGTTTCACTTTATTTAAAGGTTATCGGATAGCCTCAGTTTTTTAGTTTATTCCCTTATGGTAAGATAATAGGAAGTTTTTAATGAAAAGGAAGAAAATAAATGATATCGATCGAAAAAAATGAATATTATGATGTTACTTTTGAAGATTTAACACATGATGGGGCAGGAGTTGCGAAAATCGAAGGATTTCCTATTTTCGTAGCGAATGCACTTCCGAATGAACGTGCAAAAATAAAAGTGATAAAAGTGAAAAAAGGATATGCTTTTGGAAAAGTAATGGAGCTTTATGAAGAGAGCAAAGAACGTATAGAAGCACCCTGTCCTATTTATAAACAATGCGGTGGCTGTCAGCTTCAGCATTTAAGCTACAAGGGTCAGCTTGAATATAAAGAGAAGCAAGTGAGAGAGGTTTTAGCGCGAATTGGCAAGCTTGACTTAGAGACTGTCAAAGTCCATTCAACATTAGGAATGGATGATCCATGGAATTACCGGAATAAAGCACAAGTTCCAATTGGAGAGAGAGAAGGCGGGCTTGTTGCCGGATTTTATCAGCAAAGAAGCCATGAAATTATTGAAATGGAAAAATGTCTTATTCAGCAGTCGGAGAATGATAAAGTTGTTCAAGTGATTAAAGGTATTTGCCAGAAGTATGGAATAAGGGCATATAATGAGCAGAAGCATAAAGGCTGGCTCCGTCACCTTATGGTACGTTACGGCGTCACGACAAAGGAAATGATGGTTGTCTTTATAACAAGAACAAATGATTTTCCTCATAAAAAAGAAATTATGAAAGAAATAACAGAAAGATTTCCGAATGTAAAATCAATCGTACAAAACATCAATGCAAAACGAACGAATGTTATTTTTGGTGATGAAACAAAAGTTATATGGGGAGAAGAATATATTTACGATACGATTGGTCATGTGAAATTTGCAATCTCGGCACGATCTTTTTATCAGGTAAATCCAGAGCAAACGAAAGTACTCTATGAAAAAGCATTAGAATATGCGGAGCTGACAGGGACGGAATCTGTTATTGACGCTTATTGCGGAATTGGAACGATTTCTTTATTTCTAGCTCAGAAAGCGAAGCATGTATTTGGAGTGGAAATCGTTCCGGAAGCAATTGAAGATGCTAAGAGAAATGCAAGCTTAAATGAAATAACAAATGCTGAATTTGCAGTCGGTGAAGCAGAAGTTGTTATCCCGAAATGGTACAAGGAAGGAAATAAAGCAGATATTATCGTTGTCGATCCGCCTCGTAAAGGCTGTGATGAGGCATTGCTTCGTACTATTTTAGAAATGAAGCCGAAAAAAGTAGTGTATGTTTCATGTAACCCGGCTACGCTTGCGAGAGATTTGCACGTACTTGAGCAAGGCGGGTACAGGACCGTTGAAGTGCAGCCGGTAGATATGTTCCCGCATACTGTGCACTGTGAAGCAGTAGCGAAGCTGGAATTAATTTTGTAATCTCACAAATAAACATTTCCGATTTCCGGGTCTGATTCGGTTTTAATCCTTGTTCTGTCTAGGTGGGAAAGCACTATTTTAACTCGTGTTTTTTGTAAAGAATACGGAAAATGTAGAATAAAAAACTCTTAATAAACCGACCCTGACTTCGTTAAAAATTCTTTTGCGAATTTGGGGTCTTTTTTATGCGGAATTTTTTGTGGATGAATTTTAAAGGAGTTTAAAATCAAGTTGGACAGACAGAAGAATTACAAAATTGGGTATTATCCCCTTGACAGACTAATATGATTTTAATAATATAAAAACAAATAAACAATTTGTTTTTATATTATTAATAGTTTTAGAATGAGGTGAAACCGCTAATGCCCAAGTTCACAGAAGCAGAAAAAGAAAAAATTAGACTAGATATGATGCATACTGCACATCAGTGCTTTATTGCAAAAGGATTGAAAAATACCTCCATTGAAGAAATAACTTCTTCAGTTTCCATAGCTAAGAGCAGTTTTTATGTTTTTTTTGAATCGAAGGAAATGCTTTATCTTGATCTATTAGTATCAGAGGGGGAAGAAATTGAAAGACGAGTTTGGCCAAAAGTGGAACAAGAAAAGGATGTACGTGAAGCCATTAAGATTTATTTACGAGAAATGTCTGATGCGTTGGAATCCAGTATCTTAACACAAAGACTAATCACCAATCTTGAAGAATATACCGTGGTCTCTCGAAAGATTGATCCACAATATTCATTGACTAAGACTCTAAGAAGCATTGTTCCACTCATGGAATTTATTAAGAAGAATAAAGAGTTAAAGACAATCGTAGATGAAGAAATTGAGGTTATTTCTGGTGTTATTCGAGCTTGTTTAGCAATGGTTATTCATAAAAAAGATCTTGGGGAGGAGATCTATCCTAAAGTGCAAGAAATTATGTTTAATGCTGTAGCAAATCAGCTTGCAATATAGAGTTAAGAAAAATAATAAATAGGAAGTGACAAAATGAAAGAAACAGTTTTAGATATTGCTGCTAGATATGGGTTGGTTCTTAAAGAAGAAACGTTAGAATTTAATGAATCAGGGCTCGACTTTCAAGTAGTATTTGCACTTGATCAGCAAGAAAATGAATGGGTGCTTCGATTACCTAGACGTGAAGATGTGATGCCAAGAACGAGTGCAGAGAAAAAAGCATTGGATTTGGTGAATGAGCATATCATTGAGTTCGAAGTCCCAAATTGGACGATATATACTAACGAACTGATTGCTTATAAGAAGTTAAATGGGGTACCGGCGGGTACGATTGATCATGAGATACAGAATTATATATGGGAACTTGATATTAATAATGTACCAGATTGTTTTTATGAAACACTTGGTAAGGCATTGGCAGCTCTGCATAAAGTGGCAATAGAGAAGGTAAAGGGCGTTGGATTAACAGTTCATACACCTGAAGAAGCAAGACAGTCAATGAAAGAACGAATGGATGCTGTAAGAGAAGAAATTGGCGTAGGTGATTCTTTATGGACTCGATGGCAGACATGGATAAAGAATGATGAAATGTGGCCAAAGAAAACTGGACTTATTCATGGTGATGTACATGGAGGTCATATTCTGATTGATAAAGTTGGAAACGCAACTGGTTTGATTGATTGGACTGAAGCAAAGGTGTCTGATGTATCAAATGATTTTGTTATACTTTACAGGACTTTTGGGGAAGAAGGCCTCGAATTGCTAATCAATGCTTACAAAGAAGCAGGTGGATATGTATGGCCTAAAATGAAAGAGCATGTGCTTGAATTAGAAGCGGCATATCCTGTTAGCATTGCAGAATTTGCTATTCTATCTGGTAATGATGAGTATTTGCAGATGGCAAAGCAGGCATTACAAGTAGCCGAAGCATAGTCAAACCAATAGAGGATCATTTAGACAGATTATTAATCGATTTTTGAGAAGTATCTAATAGAAATTATGTTCCATATAGATTAGAATATATTTCTCCTATGTAACCCAAAAATAAATATTTTTCAGTTAAAATAAATATTTCCGATTTCCGGTTCTAACTCAATATCATCCTGGGTTTGTTTCGATACGAATCTAGGTTTGAGGGGGATTTTGTGAAATTTGCATTTTTGTTATACAAATTTTATAAATATATTGTTTTCTTTTTATTTTCACTGTCAATCAGTAGCTGTTATTCTATAGAATTTAAGGATAGATTACTTGAACAATTGAATGATTTTTCAGAAATATCGGAAATTTATCTTGCGTTTTAAAATTTTACTGTTTATAATTACATTCATAAATCGACAATATTCGAATAGTAAAGACGTTGAAGAGGGAAAGTAAGATTTAGCTATTTTTCATCAGAGAGCTTCGGTAGCTGAAAAGAAGCAAAAATACGAATCTGAACAATGGCCTCTGAGTTTCGTGCTGAAAATATCCTTAGGATATTAGTAGGCGGCGACGAGTAATGGCACTCGTTACAAATGCCGAAGTATTAAAAATCAGCTGATTTGCGTACTTATGAAGGCTGTATATGTGAGTATACAGTGAATTAAGGTGGTACCACGTTGTTAATCCAACCACGTCCTTATTCGTTATAAAGCGAGTAATGGCGTGGTTTTTTTATTTTCTATTTTACGCGTAAATAGGAGAAATTTAAAACAACATTGGAGGACATAATGATGAGCAAACATTTAGTATTACAGACAGACTTTGGTAAAGGAGATGGGGCAGTTAGTGCAATGTACGGAGTTGCCTTATGTGTTGATTCTGATTTAAAAATATTCGATTTAACGCATGATATTCCACAATTTAATATTTGGGAAGGATCTTACCGTCTTTATCAAACAATTTCTTATTGGCCGGCTGGCACCGTTTTTGTCTCTGTCGTTGATCCCGGTGTAGGAACAGACCGTTTAAGCATCGTTGTGAAAACAAAGCAAAATCAATATGTCATAACACCAGACAATGGTACTTTAACACATATTAAACAAAGTATAGGCATTGTTGCAGTAAGACAAATTGATGAAAAAGTAAATCGCCTGCCACGCTCGGGAGAATCGTATACATTCCATGGCCGTGACGTATATGCATATACGGGTGCTAGATTAGCTGCAGGGGTCATTTCATTCGAAGAGGTTGGGCCAGAATTGAATGTAGACGATATTGTTGAATTACCAAATCCTTTGCCAAGTCTTGAAGATGGTATCGTTCATGGGAATATCGATATTCTGGATATTCGCTTTGGAAATCTGTGGACAAATATTCCTCGTGAATTATTTCTTAAAGCAGGTATCCAATATGGGGATTCTTTAGAAGTAACTATCGCTAACGATACGCAGCAGGTGTATAAAAATATTATGACGTTTGGTCGTTCATTTGCGGACAGCCGTTTAGGTGAACCATTACTTTACGTAAATTCACTCGATAAGTTAGGTGTAGCCATTAACCAAGGATCGTTTGCAAAAGCATATCATATCGAAATGGGATATAAGTGGAAAATATCTGTTCGCCGTGCACCAAAAATTATTTATAGTTAAGGCTAAAGGATAGAATAGCATTCTATGAGCAAAGAGCACTAAAAAGAGCATTACTGTACTTATTTATATAATTATTATATTTTTTAAACTTTGAAAGGATTGATGAAGCATGGAGAAAGGCTTATCTATTAAAACAATCGTTGCAATTGGGATTGGTTCTGCTGTATTCGTCATTTTAGGACGTTTCCTCTCGATTCCAACAGGCATACCAAATACAAATATTGAAACTGCTTATGCTTTTCTCGCTTTGATGGCAATTATTTTTGGCCCAATTGCTGGCTTGTTAATCGGTTTAATCGGACATATTTTGAAGGATGCTATTTTCTATGGTTCCCCTTGGTGGTCTTGGGTAATTACGTCTGCATTTGTAGGTCTATTTATTGGTATAGGGGTTAGATTGTTTAAGAACTCTATCCAAATAGAGTCCGGTATATTCGGTACAAAGCAGATCATTTTGTTTAACGCTATTCAAGCGATTGTTCAAGCACTTGCCTGGTTTTTCATTGCTCCGTCACTGGATGTTTTAATTCATGCCGAACCAGTGAACAAGGCATATACACAAGGGGCGATCGCCGGTATTTCTAACGTTGTTACGGTAGGTATTATCGGGACGATTTTAATTGTATCTTATGCAAAAACACGTAGTAAATCTGATAGTTTAAGGAAGGAATAGATCGTAGATAAGGAGACTCATCATGAAAAAGCCGATCATTTGTTTTGACAACTTTACATTTAAATATCGTAGTCAAACAGAACCGACTCTTCAGCAAATTAATTTGACTATTTATGAAGGAGAAAAGGTTTTAATTGTTGGTCCTTCTGGATCGGGGAAAAGTACGCTGGCCCATTGTATTAATGGGCTTGTTCCTTTTTCATATAAGGGAGATATAGAAGGTAGCTTAATAATTAAAGACCAGGAAACGAGTAATTTAAATATTTTTTCTCTTTCAAAGATTGTTGGTACAGTATTACAAGACTTAGACGGACAATTTATTGGTTTATCCGTAGGTGAAGATATTGCCTTTGCTTTAGAAAATGATTGTATAGATCAGGAAAAGATGAAGGAAAGAGTAGCAGAAGTAGAGAAATTAGTCGATTTACAAAACTATGAAACTTCTGCTGTTCATACGCTTTCCGGCGGTCAAAAGCAGCGTGTATCTCTTGCTGGAGTGATGGTTGATCAAGTCGATGTCCTGCTGTTTGATGAACCGTTAGCAAGTTTGGATCCTGCAACCGGAAAACATGCTATTGCACTCATCGACCGTATTCAAAAGGAAACAGAGAAAACAGTCGTTATTATCGAACACAGGTTAGAAGATGTTCTTTATCGTCATGTCGATCGGATTATTGTGATGGATCAGGGGAAAATTGTTAGTGATTCTACACCTGATGAATTACTTGCATCTAAAGTGCTTGAACAATGCTATATACGTGAACCTTTATATGTTAAGGCACTTAAATATGCAGGTTGTGACATTACGTCAGAGATGCATATAGCTAATGAGCAGATCCTTGATATTAGCTCTTGCAAAGCAAAACTGCATCTTTGGGCTGAACATATCCAAGAAAACGAAGGCGAATTAGATCGTGCGCCGCTCCTACAGTTAGAAGATGTCCGCTTTGGTTATCTGAAGGGTAAAGAATTGATTCACGGAATCTCTTTTACTGTCGGGGAAGGAGAACTGATTAGTATTGTCGGTAAAAACGGTGCAGGTAAATCTACTATAACGAAGCTTATTTGCGGCTTTGAGAAGGTAACATCCGGGAAAATTTTATACCGTGGGGAAGATATTACGAAGATGTCGATTAAATCTCGAGCAGAGCGCATTGGAATTGTTATGCAAAATCCAAATGAGATGATTTCTAAACATATGATTTATGATGAAGTCGCTCTAGGTTTAGTATTACGTAATGTTCCGGAAGCGGAAATTAAAAGGCGAGTGGATGAAACGTTGAAAATATGCGGCTTGTATCCGTTTCGAAATTGGCCAATCTCCGCGCTAAGCTTTGGTCAGAAAAAACGTGTGACGATTGCCTCCATTCTCGTATTAAATCCGGAAATTTTAATCCTGGATGAACCGACAGCTGGTCAAGATTTCCGTCATTATACAGAAATAATGGAATTCCTCGTTGGGCTTAACAAATTAGGAGTAACCATTTTAATGATTACACATGATATGCATTTAATGCTTGAATATACACCGCGTGCCATTGTCATTGCTGATGGAAAAGTTATTGCTGATCAAGATGCGGTAGAAGTATTAACAGATGAAGAGATTATTGAGCAGGCAAATTTGAAAAAAACTTCGCTATTTGATTTAGCTGTAAACGCAGGTATGCAGGATCCGCATGCGTTTATTAGAAAATTTATTACTTTCGATAGGGAGGTAAGAAAGACATGGCAGTAGAAATGTTATCTTATATCGATCGAAAGTCGCCGGTTCATCATTTATCAGGTGTTACAAAACTTGTTATTTTTTTAATGTGGTCAGCAGCTTCTATGTTGACATATGATACAAGGGTGCTTTTCTTCTTATTTTTATTAAGTATTATCTTTTTTAAAATTTCCCGTGTGAAATTAAGTGAAGTGAAATTTGTCTTAATTTTTATTTTAGTATTTTTAGTGCTTAATAATATTGGAATATATCTTTTTTCGCCGCAGGAAGGTGTAAGGATATATGGTACAAAACATATTCTTTTTGATATTACAGGGAGATATAATGTAACGCTGGAACAGATTTTTTATCAATTTAATATTACGTTAAAATATTTCGTCGTTATTCCGGCGGCACTGCTATTTATGGTTACGACCCATCCAAGTGAGTTTGCTTCTTCTTTGAATAAAATTGGGGTTAATTATAAAATTGCCTATGCCGTATCTCTGGCTTTACGGTATATCCCGGATATTCAACGGAATTTTAGAACGATATCGCATTCACAGCAAGCACGTGGAATTAATCTTTCTAAAGATGAAAATTTTTTTAAACGTGTAAAAAATGTTTCCGCAGCCATTATGCCGCTTGTCCATTCCAGTCTAGAGCGGATTGAAGTGATTAGCAATGCGATGGAATTAAGAGGATTCGGGAAAAATAAGAAACGGACATGGTACAGTGCCAAGCCGTTTGGAAAACGTGATTTTTTGATAGTATTAATAGGCTTAATTATTCTTGCAGCTTCCATTATTATTACTTTCCATGATGGCAGCAGATATTATAATCCATTTATTAATCGTTAATATAAAGGTGAAGATTGGTAGATGCATTATAGGATTCACGAAGCATTATATGATTATTTATAATAACTGTTTAATGAAAATATCCTGAGAATTCGTATAGAAGAGAAATGAAAATATTAAATCTGAAAGAAATAAACCACTCTATCTAGTTAACATTAGAAGAGTGGTTTATTTTTTATATATAAAATAGTTCTAAATTCTTATATTAATGATTTATAATAGTAATAATAAATACCCATATTTTACACTGGATTCACACTAGATTAATAAAGTTTCAGTAAATTATAGGTAAGAATGTCAACTCTCCTCTAAATTATTTAAATATTCGAAAAAATAGAGGGTGTAAAGAATATATGAAAAATGAATTATTCATTAAAAACAATATAGGAGATGAAGGTGAACAAATGTACCTAGTTATTGGAGATATTGTAGAGAAGGTTAATATAGTAGCTCCTTCAACAAAATGTGAGGATGTTTATAAAATATTTGATGAAAATCCCTCACTGGAGGGTATTGTTGTATGCACAGGTGAACAGCCGATTGGACTCGTCATGAAGACGCAATTTTTCCAAAAGCTTTCTACTAAATACGGTTTCGATCTTTTTATGAAACGGACGATTGATCTTGTAATGGATCAGGAGCTGTTAGTCGTAGATTTTTCTGCTCCTATAGCTGAAGTGAGTACGCTTGCGATGAATCGAAAGCAAGCAAACCTGTACGATTATGTAGTTGTTACAAAACAAGGATCCATATATGGAATAGTCAGTATGAGGGATTTAATCATTAAGCTGTCGGAAGTTCAAATTAATATTGCTCGTTATTCTAATCCGCTTAGCGGTTTGCCGGGGAATAATGTTATTGAAGAGAAATTACAAGAGATACTTACTTATGAAAATTTCAGTGTGTTCTATTTAGATATTGATTTATTTAAAGTTTTTAACGATACTTACGGTTTTAGAGAAGGTGATGTGTTACTGAAAGAAACTGCTAATATTATATCGGAAACGATTTTAACTTCTGCTAATGAACCTTCATTTGTTGGACATATTGGAGGAGATGATTTTATCGCTGTTATTCCTCATTATGATCATGAATTGCTATGTGAAGCGATTATTAATCGTTTTGATCAATTTATTTTACGCTTTTATTCAGATGAAGAAAGAAAGAAAGGATATATTCGAGCCATTACCAGACAGGGGACTGTTGAAAATGTTCCTTTAGTCAGTATTTCCATTGCCGTTGTTCAAAATAAAAATTTTATCATATCAACAGTTGAGCAATTAAGTAAAAAGGCTGCTGAATTAAAGAAAAAATGCAAAGAATTTAAACATAGTGTTTTTCTTACATTAGATGATGCAGAAGGAGAAACGGATGCAAGTCAATATGAGGAATTGGTAAGATAATAAATAGTAATAATTTGTTGTAAACTATAGAACCTAATGGAAAGGTTCTTTTTTATTTCAGAAAATTAATTGAATTTATATAAATTTGTAGTAGGATAAAGCAGGAGAGTTATAAAGTGAAACTTCTATCAGTGTTGGTTTTCCTTATCCCCCACT
>NZ_BCVG01000123.1 GCF_001591625.1 Metabacillus fastidiosus NBRC 101226 | reverse complement strand
AAAACTTATTAGGGACTTATCCGACAGCCCCCTATTTATATACAAAAGGAATGCATCATCGTATTAAAAGAAGAATTAAATATAAAAATTACTTTGACAGATAGAGTAATTTTAGTTAATATTACTCTATCAGATAGAGTATTTGATGTAGAGGGATGTGACAGCATGATTAGAAGTGATATATTTCGAGGGCATTTAGATTCCATTATTTTATGTTTAATTCTTGAAGAAGACAGATACGGTTATGAAATATCGAAGGAAATCAGTATGCGTACAGACAACAGCTTTCAAATAAAAGAAGCGACATTGTATGCTGTGTTTCAGCGTCTGGAGAAGAAAGAATTAATTGAATCATACTTAGGAAGTGTTTCACAGGGCGGCAAGAGAAAGTATTACAGAATTACACCGCTTGGAAAAGCGTATTTAAAAGAATTAGTTAAAGAATGGGAAGAAATTAAAAGGATTATTGATCTATTTTTGGGGGGATTAAAATGAAGAAATTACATGATCATGTTGATGAGTTATTTAAAGATATTGCAGATAGTGAGCAAAAAACAGCGATTAAGCAAGAGGTTTTAGAAAACCTTGAAGAAAAAGTATGGGACCTGATGGAACAAGGGAAAGAAGAGGAAGATGCTATTAATAAAGCAATTGTGGACTTCGGCGATATCGGTGATTTAAAAAATGAGTTAGGTGTGAAACAGCCGAAAAGGAAAAATAACATAAAATTAAATTTAGGGTATTCCATCTGGGCAAGTCTTCTCATTATTGCACTTTTTGTTTTTATTAATGTTTATTACTCTCCACATGTAATCTGGTTTGTTTATCCGACATTTGCTGTTTTATGGTGGCCTTTAACGATGTATTTTAAATGGAAGGGATCAAAATAAGGAGGAATAAAAATGAAGAAGAATGCGATTAGTTTTGCAGTAGCGGGAAGTATTATGAGTATGATTTTTTTCTTCACCGTTAATTATTTAACAAGTCATGCATATCTCTGGTTTATGTATCCCACATTTGCTTTAATGCTTTGGCCTATAAGTGTCTATTGTGTAAAAAAAGGAAAGCATAAGCTACTTTCTGTTTTATGTAGTACTGTTATTATTATTTATCTCATCGCTGAAAATATAATAAATTCTCCTAATCATCCGTGGGTCTTGTATGCTATATATCCACTGTTATGGTGGCCTATTCTCACAATGTTAGGGAAGAAGGCAAAAACAATGGAAATTGCATCGCTTGGGAGTTTGAGTGTTATCGCATACTATTTGCTGTTAAATATTATTTTTTCAGCAGAATATCTATGGTTTATTTATCCGACATTTGCTGTTTTATGGTGGCCATTATCGGTTCATCATATGCGGAAGAATGCATCTTTTGAGTTCTCTGTCCATGCAAGTATTTTAATTATAATCTTTTTTATTATTGTAAACATTATCTCTTCACCACATACAATTTGGGCGGTTTATCCAATCTTTTGTGTACTGTGGTGGCCATTAAGCATGTATTATTTTGTATATAAAAGAAAGATAGATTATTAATATTATTTTAAGAATAATTATTCAGGAGACTGTCTTAAAGTGAGAATGTCCAATTAGTAATATTATTGGACTTTTACTTTAAGACAGTCTTTTTTACGGAAAAATTACATGAGTAATGTTGTGATGTAAATAATATTCAAAAGATCATTAGAATGTCTATTGACAGGTAAAAAAGACCAGTATAAAATAATATTCAAATGAACGTTTGAATGGAGGCGGGATAATTGAGTGAAAAAGTAAACACGGTACATCAAGCTGATGTATGTGAAATAGTTTGTCATGATGAAGAAAAAGTAACTCGGGTTAAAGGACAAATAGAAGAAGTAAATGGTGTTGAATTGCTTTTTAAGGCGTTAGCTGATTCAACAAGGATTAAAATAGCTTATGCTTTAACGTTAGAAAAGGAACTATGTGTATGTGATGTTGCTAATATTATCGGCTCTTCTACAGCAACGGCATCGCATCATTTACGATTACTCCGAAACATGGGATTGGCAAAATACCGTAAGGAAGGAAAACTTGTTTTCTATTCCTTAGAAGATGAGCATGTTCACCAATTAGTATCAATTGCTTTAATTCATTCAAAAGAAGGTGTGGGAGATGGGGAAAGCAGTAGAAAATAATAAAGAGGTATACAGATTACAAGGTCTTTCCTGTACTAGCTGTGCAGCGAAATTTGAGAGAAACATTCGTGGCATTCAGACGGTAAATGATGTCCAGTTGAATTTTGGGGCATCAAAGCTGACTGTCGTAGGAGAAGCTACGATAGAGCAATTAGAGAAGGCGGGAGCATTTGACGGTATTAAAGTGTTCCCGGAACGCCAAAGAATAGTGGAGGAAAAAATTCCTTTTTGGCAAAAGAAAGAGAATAGGAATACGCTTATCTCGCTATTTTTCTTAATTTTAGGTTATGTTTCTACGTATTCAATGGGAGCAGGTCATCTCTCCACGATTCTCTTATTTGCAGTATCTATATTAATTGGTGGACTAAGTATTTTTAAAGAAGGATTCAAAAATCTTTTAAAGCTTCAATTTGATATAAAAACATTAATGACAATCGCAATTATTGGAGCAGCGATTATTGGTGAATGGAGTGAAGGGGCAGTTGTTGTTTTCTTATTTGCTCTAAGTGAAGCTTTAGAAAGCTATTCGATGGATAAAGCCCGCCAGTCGATTCGTTCCTTAATGGATATCGCTCCGAAAAAGGCTTTAGTAAGACGTAATGAGAAAGAAATGGAATTAGATGTAGAAGATATAGAATTAGGTGATATTCTCATTATTAAGCCAGGTCAGAAGCTCGCTATGGACGGTGAAGTAGTAAAAGGTCAATCTTCTATCAACCAGGCGGCAATTACAGGCGAATCGATTCCGGTCTTAAAAACAATCGGTGATGAAGTTTTTGCAGGAACGATTAATGAAGAAGGATCATTAGAGGTAAAGGTAACGAAACGTGTAGAAGATACGACAATCGCAAAAATTATTCACTTAGTTGAGGAAGCGCAGGCAGAACGTGCCCCTTCACAAGCATTTGTTGATAAATTTGCTAAATACTATACACCGGCAATTATGGCGATTGCATTACTAATTGCAGTTGTTCCGCCATTATTTATGGGAGCTGACTGGACTGATTGGATTTATCGCGGATTAGCTCTGCTCGTTGTCGGATGTCCATGTGCACTTGTTATTTCAACACCGGTTGCAATTGTTACCGCGATTGGGAATGCTGCTAAGAAAGGTGTACTCATTAAAGGCGGCATTCATTTAGAAGAGGCTGGTCGATTAAAAGTAATAGCTTTTGATAAAACTGGTACGCTAACGAAGGGAACACCGGAAGTAACAGATGTTTATGTAATTACTGATCTTAATGAAAATGAAGTATTAGGCATTTCTATGGCAATCGAGAAATTTTCACAACATCCGCTTGCCTCAGCGATTATCCGCCATGCAGAAGAGAAAGGTATATTCTCCACTGAGTATAAAGCGGAGGATTTCCAATCGATTACAGGTAAAGGTGCAAAAGCGATTGTAAAAGGCCAAGAATATTATATTGGAAGTCCAAAATTATTTGAAGAAATGGCTAACTTAACTTCATCCGTTAGTGAAAATATTAAGGAACTTCAAATGCAAGGTAAGACAGTTATGTTATTAGGTACAAAAAAGAATGTACTAGGGTTAATTGCTGTTGCAGATCAATTACGTGATAACAGTGCAGATGTTATTCAGAAATTATCGGAGATCGGTATTAAGAAAACAATTATGCTAACTGGTGATAATCAGGCTGCTGGTCAGGCTATCGGTAAGAAACTAGGCTTAACAGAAGTAAAAGCTGAATTGCTTCCACAGGAAAAATTACACTCAATTAAGAAATTAAAAGAACAGCATGGAAATGTAGCAATGGTTGGTGATGGTGTCAATGATGCACCTGCACTTGCAACTGCAACTATTGGAATTGCAATGGGTGGCGCAGGAACAGATACTGCATTAGAAACAGCAGACATCGCATTGATGGCCGATGATTTAAATAAGCTTCCTTATACAATTCAATTGAGCAGAAGAACATTAGGAATTATAAAACAAAACATTGCTTTTGCTTTAGGATTAAAAGTACTTGCATTAATTCTTATTGTTCCGGGATGGCTCACATTATGGCTTGCGATATTTGCTGATATGGGTGCAACGCTGATTGTTGTACTAAATTCTTTAAGGCTGATAAAAGTGAAGAAATAGATAAATTTAGAACACGAGTGCAAATTGGATTACATATCTGATTTAACTCGTGTTTTTATTTTGAGATTGACATGTGAGCTATTTAATTACAGCGGTGTTTATAGGGTCAATTATTATTGTTATTTTTGCGCTTTTATTAAATAATCTTCGAAGTAATCGTGAATATCCTACCTTCTGGCTTTGAAGGGAATAAGCTGTTTATTTTTTGTTCGGAAATTATTGTATAGAAAAGCTCATAATGAACACGATAATAAATGGAAATAGAAGTGTCCTAAAAAGATTAATTGGAGGCTCATTTTTATGACTCAACAAAATAATGAATACGAACAGCAATTGAAACAAGCACAGCAGGATGTTCAAACAGCTCATCAGCAGCTGCAAACAGAGAATCAGCAATTATTGCAGGCACAGCAGCAAGTAGAAACAGAGACACATCAGCTTAAACAGGCACAACAGCAAGTAAAGCAAGAACAGCAGGATGTTTTAGATGCCCAGAAAAAGCTTCAGCAGGCACAAGCTGTAGCAAAGATATATCAAAATATTCCAGAGCAACCGTAACTAATATCAATTTATTTTTTATTTTAAAAAGAAATATAATAGCAATAAATGGCTGATTACAGCATAGTTTTTCGTTAAAGTGAAGCTGATTTTTGGTTTGTCTGTTTGGAAGCTTCTTTATCAATCTTTTCAGCTGAAGGGATGAGCCAAAAATCGGACACTGCTTAGTTTTTATAAAGGATATGCTAGGGTTAGAAGCTGCACTCATATCATTATTAATGAAAAAATAATCAGGAAACGAACTGGATTCTAATTGTTAGTTAGTTTTGACAATTAGAATCCAGTTTTTTATTTGAAATTATTGTTTAAAACCAAATTTTCCATTCTTTCTTAGTTTACGATACTTTTCCATTGTGAATTTTGTATAATAATGGATGAGGAGTGATAATATTCATGATTATCAACATGGAGAGAAGGAAGTTTGATTTATTATCTGATGCAGACTTAGGTGCAGCATGTTTTGAACCGTTAATACTGACTTATAAAAAGGAAATGTCTAAGGAAAATGATTCTGCAGTCAGTGAACAGTTTTATAGCCGGTTAAGTAGTGGGCAGAAGGCATTATTTATGTTTTATGTCTATTATAATCACGCTTGTAAATCTTTAGTTGAGCTCTATTGGTGGAGTACTTATTTCAGAGCACAGCCTAAAACATGGTCAGCAATTAAGGGTGGGCTCGAATATTTTGAAGATAGAGAACTTCTTAATATTTTAGAAGAGATTGATCTTGTTTTAGAAAGACACCATTATCCAACGAATTTAAAAGAATTTAATGTAAAGCGTGAAGAACTTGATGATAATAAAGATTTACTTCATTGTCTGGAACTTTTAAATATTAGGTTTAATAAAACTGTGCCTTTTAGTATAAGAAAGATAAGTGAATATATTCGAAGCAATCGAGCAGAGTTCGTTCATTTTGTTGACTAATATAGTAATCTTTGAATATAAGGATGTTCACCCTCTGTTATTTTAATTATAGGAGAACAAAAGTGGATATTTCTCTAATTAGACATGGCAAATCAACATTTACAGAAAATAAAAAGATAAACTGTGAAGCATTTCAAAGCTGGGTTAAGCAATATGACTGTAATGGTGTTTTTGAAGAAGATTGCTATCCTGCCGGAACAACAGAAATAATAAAGCAAGCTCATCTAGTTATAACAAGTAATTTAAAAAGATCGATTGACTCAGCAAAAATATTAAATCCAGCTATAAAAACGATTAACTCTTCACTGTTTTGCGAAACAGAGTTACCGATTCCTTCAAAAAAACTAGGAGCTATAAAATTAAATCCGAATACATGGGCAATTATTTTAAGATGTCTATGGTTTTTAGGGTATTCCAATGGCTGTGAGTCTTATAACGAAGCGAGGCAACGAGCGAAGAAAGCAGCACATATTTTAGCAGATTATGCTAATAAGCATAAATCAGTTGTTTTAGTTGGGCATGGATTTTTCAACAGATTAATAGGTACAGAGCTGAGAAAAATGAATTGGAAGAATAAGAAGAAGATGAGTTCTAAACATTGGTATTGCACCACTTATTTCCTTAACTTGAAATCTTAAATTATTTATTAAGAGTTTCAGTTAATAATTGTAAATAGCGTTTTTAAAAGCTATTGTTATGTTCTAGAAGAAATGATTATGTTTTTGTAGAAGTGAAAGGAAGTATGTAGGAATGGAATGGAGAAATTTATACCGTGGTTTCTGCATGGGAATTAGCGATCTGATTCCAGGGGTGAGCGGGGGAACCATTGCGGTTATACTTGGTATTTATGATCGTCTTCTTAAAGCGATTAGCGGGTTTTTCAGCAAGGAGTGGAAGAAACATATCGGTTTCCTCATTCCGCTTGGAGTGGGGATGGGAAGTGCAATTATACTTCTAAGTCGTTTAATTGAATATTTATTAGAATATCATCATGAAGCGACTCAATTCTTTTTCTTGGGGCTTGTAATTGGTGTTATACCATATATGATGAAAAAAGCAGATGTTAAACAGAATTTTAAAGTGAATCATTATGTCATACTTTTTCTATGTATTGCACTTTTAGCATTTATGGCATTCGCAAAACCTGATAGTGAATTGAAAATGGAAGGTTCTTTGACACTTTTAATGGTTATTGGATTGTTCCTGTCTGGCTGGCTTGCGAGTATGGCGATGCTTTTACCAGGAATTAGCGGTTCCTTTATTTTATTATTACTCGGAGTATATCCGGTTGCTATTAATGCTCTTTCTACTTTCAATCTGCCTATTATTGCGGCGATCGGTGCAGGGGTTATCGTCGGGTTTATTGTTAGTAGTAAGGGAATTCGCTATGCGCTGACACATTTCCCACATATTACATATGCAGCAATTATCGGATTAATTATTGGTTCTGTGTTCGTTGTATTTCCTGGGATACCTTCAGGCGGACTGACTTTTATTTGTTTATTAACATTTATTGCCGGGCTTTTTATTACAAAATTAATTGGTTCGAAAGATTGAGCAGAAGACTTGGGTTGTTAGGACCTGAGTCTTTTTATTTGTTTTATAGATAATTCCTTATTTTATATATCCGGAGATATCTCTGTTCTTAGCAGCAAATTCAGAAGTGGTGGATAGGGAACGAGCTTTGTAGTTGACTTATGTATTAGATGGTGATAACTTACATATCAATACATAGTAAATTGATTTGAATAATATATATTATTCAAATTTTTATATCGTTAGCTTTTTATTTTATGAAACATGATAGACTGGAGCATTTCTATCCTTAAATCCGACTTAATTTATTTGTTTAATTCGCATAATTTTTTCAGTATGGAATTTAAACTTTACTAAAAATCAGGTGGAAGTAGTGAGTGGAAATTTGAAGAAATATAATTGAACTTCTAAGCATTATAATTGAATAGCACCGTTCATCATTCAGATGGTGTTATAGTTTCCTCCGGCTGAGAAAGGTTTATTCCTGCTGATGGATCAGAATCCTCTTATTACTAATTTCCTGAATATTGGATAAAGAGTTTTAAAATCTTGGTAAATCCCAAATAATAACATAAAATGATAATGTGTTAGATTTCTCATTGTAAATAAGTTATTTAAGGTATAAATATCTTGTAGTTTAAAGATAAAAGATAAGAAAAAGATGGCCGGAAACGTAAAGGGGAAATCTAGTTTTTTAGGGGGAGCTGCCAGAGCAGTAAAGGAGGAAGATAAAGTGATTAAAGTGACTGGAAAACAAACAGAAGCAAAAGTTTTTTCAAACTATCCTCAACAATCAGCAATTGAACAAATTGAAGAGTTATGTAATCAGGCATTTTTAAAAGATGCAAAAATTCGTATTATGCCTGACTATCATGCTGGAAAAGGTTGTGTGATTGGAACGACGATTCAATTAAAGGATAAAGTTGTTCCGAATCTAGTTGGAATTGATGTAGGCTGTGGTGTATTAACAGTTAAACTTGAAGATAAGAAGATTAATTTTGACAAGCTCGATAAGGTAATTAGAAAGTATGTTCCAAGCGGGCAAGAACTTCATTTAGATGAAACAGTAAATTTTATCAATATAAGCTTTCCATCTGTAAACATGTATAAAGCAAGTCATATTTTAACGGAAGAAAGAAACAGGATGAGCCTGGGAACACTAGGCGGAGGAAATCATTTTATTGAGGTATCTGTAGATTCAGTCGGCTATCATTATTTAACGATCCATACTGGAAGCAGATATGTAGGTGCAAAGAT
Organism: Metabacillus fastidiosus NBRC 101226; assembly: GCF_001591625.1. GTDB lineage: Bacteria > Bacillota > Bacilli > Bacillales > Bacillaceae > Metabacillus > Metabacillus fastidiosus. The sequence goes on along the minus strand of NZ_BCVG01000123.1, from coordinate 1,419 downwards.
TGCACAGTATTATCAAAAGCTGGCAGTCTCGAATATTCGTAAACGAGATGTTACGAGCTTAGTAGAGCAGCTGAAAAATGAAGGAAGACAGAGTGAAATTCAAAGCGCAATTGAAAATTACCATAAGGAATATTCAATTATCCCGGATGATTTGGCTTATTTAGAAGGGGGAAATTTCAACGACTACATTCATGATATGAAATATGCCCAGCAGTATGCAAAAGCGAACCGGGAAGAGATTGCGAGAGCGATTATAGAAAATATGGAATTTACGGAACTGGATTGTTTTGATACAGTCCATAATTATATTGATACAGAACATATGATTTTGAGAAAAGGTGCTGTTTCTGCACAAAAAGGGGAAAGGCTTATTATCCCGATTAATATGAGAGACGGCTCTATTTTAGCTGTAGGTAAAGGGAATGAGGAATGGAACTGTTCGGCACCACATGGGGCAGGGCGGGTATTAAGCCGTACAAAGGCAATGAAGACATTGAATCTAGATGATTTCAAAGAGACGATGAAGGATATTTGGACGACATCTGTAAGTGGTGAAACTCTGGATGAAGCACCAATGGCTTATAAAACGAAAGAGGAGATACTTGAGCAGGTGGAAGAAACTGTAGAGATTATAGATTTCATTAAGCCTGTTTATAATTTTAAAGCGAATGAAAAATTTATTCCTTATCGAAGAAGGAAGAAGTAGAGAAGGATTAAGTATGGGGGAATAGATTTTTCTCCCCCTATTTTTAAATGTATTGTTAATAAAATAAACGTTTGTTTAATGTGACTTCCCTCCATTTTATAATTTTTAAACCAGTTTTATTTCCATTTTATTTGAAAATATCCCGTGAATATCATTGACATTGATAATCATTTTCATTAAGATAGTAACTAGTGATAATGATTCTCATTTATTTTGATAAAAAATTTTATAAATAGGTTATGAATTTATGTAGAAAGGGGTAAAGAAGATGGGGATGCGGGAGAAATTATCATTTGTTATGAATATGACTTTATTGATGAAAAGAAGCTGAATGATAAATCTAAAGAGATTTATTGTCGTTTATATAGCATATTAATAAATAATGGAGGGAAAAAAGATGGGTTCCTTGCTTGTTGTAGGTGCAGATCATTTAGGTGTGATTACAAATAAACTATTATCTGTTGGATTTGATGAGATTTTACATATAAGCGGAAGAAAAGTACAAATGGTTAAAAAGGAGATACCAGGGAATATTAGTTTTATTCTTGTTTTAACAGATTATGTAAATCATAATTTATCAACGGTTATAAAGCAAAAGGCTAAAAGTCAATCTATTCCTGTTTTCTATGCCAAGCGTTCATGGTCCTCAATATATCAAGTTATTAAAAATGCAGTATAAATTACAAATTTATCCCAGCCTTAACGGGCAGTAA
>NZ_BCVG01000122.1 GCF_001591625.1 Metabacillus fastidiosus NBRC 101226 | reverse complement strand
CTGATAGAAGTTTCACTTTATGCGCTTAGATGTTTTTGATCTATATCAGATTCATTTATCTTAGCCGGACGTGATGATTTTTTGTTAACGAGATAAATACTTGCTACGATAAGCACAATCCCTGCTAATAAGTAGAATGTAAATGGTTCCCCTAAAAAAATTGTTCCTATAATTACGGCAATCAGTGGCACGAGGAAGGTGAACGTAGCTACCACACTAGCGTCCGCCATTTTAACTACTTTTACATAAAGAATCCAAGATACTGCAATCCCGAGAATGGCACCGAAAGCAAGACCGAATATATAAGTACTGTTCCATGTAATGCTTGTCCATTTTTCAGTGGAGAAGCTGAGTATGGAGAGGAGAGAACCTCCAATCAGACATTGGAAGGCAACCATCCATAAGGAATCTACCTGGTTAGCATTTTTCTTCACATAGATTGTTCCGAGAGCCCAGGATAATGCTGATAATAGACCAAGGATCACTCCAGAAATGGACACTTGGCCTGAGAATCCTTCCACGCTTACGGAAATTATACCGAGAAATCCGAGGATGAGTCCTGTTACTTTAAGGAAGGTCATGGATTCTCCTAACCATAACCAAGCAAAGAATCCAACTAGTATGGGCTGGAAATATACAAGTACAGAGAAAAGCCCGGATGGAACGGATTGTAATCCTACAGTTTGAAATCCATAAAAGAAAGCAATATTTAATATACCTGTATATAAATAAATTTTCCAGTTTTTTCGCCACTTTATCTGGTCTCGTTTTTTCCAGATAAACATCGTTAAGATTAACCCGCCAATTACACAGCGCATCGCTGCAAAAAGGAGAGGCGGTGTGTAGGCCAAAGCGAGTTTATAAACTGGCCAAGACACTCCCCAAAGTAAAATGAGTGCAGCCATGTTCCAAAGCCATTTCATGAGAAATCATCTCTTTCTATATAATAAATACTTAAAAATTTATTTCGACGCAAGAATATTATAATACTAAAATAATTAATTTTTAATGTTTTTTTATTTTTCTTAGAAAATAGTTTTATTTTAGCAGGATGAATTACCATCATGTTAAAGTAAAAAGGTAGGAGTTGTTTGAAGAAAGGCTGATGATTATGATTGTAAAACTTGAATTTATGTATGAAAGTGATTCAGAATATATGAGTTGTCCTGCAAAAGTGGGAAGGAATGTACGCAAATTGCAGAGGCAGTTTGATAAATGGATTTATGACAGGAACAACAAGCATCCTTATTGGGTTATAGCTGATGAAGACGAGGAAGGCAATGAAATATATGGAGTTTGTTTTAATGCAGAGGCATTTGTGTATTGGCTGAACGATGTAAAGTTTGTGAAAAGGAAAAAGATTGCGAAATTAATTGATAAACCTGCTGATCCACCGAAAAAGAAATTGAGGTTTTAAAAAAGGGGAAATATAAATGAATCTTGAACACAATTCAGACGAACATATTAAGCGTACCAAAAAGCAAGCCAAACGGGGTTGCCTTACTTGGTTTGTCATACTAACAGTAGCCCCTATAGTTTTGATTGTTGGCACGTTTTCATACGCAATATACTTTAAGGAAAGAAAGCTTGTGACGAGTCATTCACCAAGTGAAATATATATGATTGAAGTTGTTGAAAAAGGAGAGCCTGCATGGTTTGGTCCATCATCAGTCCGAATAAAATACGGATGGTGGAAATATGTTGACCGAAGTATTAGCAATGATGGGAAAATACTTGACTCCTCCAATGTGTCAGTCACATGGAAAAGTGATAATGAAGCGGTAGTTACTTTGTATGGTGAAGAACAGGAGCCGGAAAATGTGGAGATTACCATATCAAAGGGAAAATAAATATGATGAATCACTAAAGCTGTGCAGCTATTAAAAGAAGCAATCAGCATGAATCTATCTTCTCAATAATAAAAATATCAAAACTTCGGGAAGGAGATTATAATGAGAAAAGAAATTCAACAATTGGTTGATGATCTCGATTTATAGAAATGACTAGTGTATGGTCTATCGCTTTCGTTTCCTCTCATTAGATTTCTTAATTTTCATTAATTTAGTCGGCGGCTGTTTACGTATCCATTTAAGAAAACGTGACAGCTGCTCATCCTCTTTTAATTCCTGGATAGTTGTCAAACGTATCGCAATTTCCTTATTTGTATAAAGGGCATGGATTTGTTTATGACAAGGAATGCATAAATTAGCCGTAGGACCAAAGGTACCGCCCATCTCTTTAGGCAGTAGATGATGGACAGTCGTCTCAACAGGCTCTCGTTCACAAAGTTCACATACATCCATTCTTATTCCTCCTGATCTATTCCTCTCAATTCTGATAAGTTTGTACTCCTGTAATTTTCCCTAAAAGCCCCTTGTTTACTCTTATAAATAGGAGAATGATAGATGGAGTATGAAAAAATTATCAATCTAACCGCTTTTCCTCAGTTAGTAAGACATATGCCGGTATGAAGAAAAGGACTCATAAATAATCTTTTCAACTGTATCTATCCGGGTTTTCACCATTATATTTTATTATAGTAATGTTTAAAATGTAATCAAATAGGCTATCTTCTCGTATATAATCACTTTTATGTTATTTTGAATTTTTATGATTAAGATCCGTTTGTAAAGGTAATGCCATAAGGACCATTCTTTTGTCATCTTTAGAAATATATAGAAGAAGTATCTATTATTAAGTACTGAAATAGGTCCAGTTGTGTTAATATTAATATAGATCTTTTTTACTATTATTTATTCAGGTGATATTTCATGAAAGACAAATTCCTTTTAATATTTATTTTAGTTATTGGATTAAGTTATTTAAATATCAAGCATAATGAAGCAGAAAGAATATCGCAGGCAGCACAAATAGCGGAAGAGTCTGATTTGAATGTTTATGAGATTGTAAGTATAGAAGGAACAAAGGTAATTGCTCAAGGTGTAAATCAAGAGAAGAGTATTACTTTTGATACTGAAAACGTACAATTGAAAGGATCAATTAATGTAGGATCAACGGTAAAAGTATTCATGGAAGCCGATGGGCAGTTACAGGGAATAAAATATATAGAAGTGTTAAAACGGTAAGGAGTCTGAGAAATTAGGCTTCTTTTTTATTATTTTGTAGGCAGTAAGTAATCAAAGGCTGGATAAAGGAATGGAGAAAAATACACTTGTCATAAGTTATTTAAATATGAAAGCTCAGAACATCCCCAGAAAATAATATAAATCTGTATGTGGATGGACATTTATATCGGTAATTTCCCGGCCTCTGTGAAAAAGAGATGTATGTATTCGAATGAACAGAAGGAAAATAACAGAAGAAGAAAGGAGGAGAAATGGATGAAAAATCAACGAATTCCAGAGCATAAATTGAATTTTACAGGCGAAGTAAGCGAAGCACTTGAGAACATAATAAATATTGAAACACAAGATACAACTTCGAAAGAAAAAGTAGAAGTAAAGCAGACTAATTTTGAAGAGAATAAGTAAACATTTAGAAAAACTTGGAGCTGTATAAAATGATAGGAGAGGGGAGGAAAGTGAGAAATAGACTCCCTTCTCATTAAAGGACGAATAGCCCAACATAGCCTTATGTATATCAATTCATTCCTCTATATCCTAATATATATAATGATAAATAAGAGTATCTCCCTAGAAATTATTAGCTTCTTTTAACATAGGTTTTAAGGATACCAGGATAATTTACTATCACTGTCTAATGGTTGTGTTTTAATTTCTTCACTCAAAGTGTTGAACCATTTACTTAAAATTTCTTCTTTTTCAAGGTTAGCATTTTCATCATCATCCCAAATTACATGAGAGAACCAAGCCTTAGTTTCCCATTCGAATTGCAGCTCAGCATATGAAATTTTAGGGTGATTGGCTTGAACAAATTTATCATTTACAACAGAAGCGACATCAGGGGCTTGCGGCAGTAATTCTCTATGAATCTTTTCTTTTATGATAGAATCTTCAAGTTGATGCCACATTATTAGACTTCCATCTACTTGATAAAAAATATCGAATGAGGGCTGCTCACCCATATTTATTAAAATAAAAGCACGTTCTACTTCATTGTTAGCCGCCTTAACTACATTCACGATAATATTTTGTGCCATTTCTACCCAAAAATCTTTCGCTTCTTCTATTTCTGACTCTACATAAAATTCATCTTCAAGTTCAGCGACATTCGCTTCTCCTGTATTAACATCTTCTATTTTCTTAAATAAGCGATTAAAGAATCCCATGTATTGCACAACCTCCAATTTTATTTATGTAACTCTTCAATCCAAATTATACCATGGAATGATGCTTTATTGTGTGAAACTGTCACTTTGCTACCATCAGAATCATTATTACATAGGAGATACAATGGGAGATTTATTTTTGGAATAAGGATGGAACAATTGATCCTGATTAAAATAATAATATTTTCACTTAAAGTTATTAGTTTGAAAATAAATAATTTAATGTTAAACTATTAGATGTCTAATAAATATAATGACAGCGATTATAATTAGGATTTTTCAGTAAATACTATTTTTATCGCTTATTATACTAGGAGGAGTTTCTTATGAATCGGGTAAAAAATAAAGTAGCACTCATTACAGGCGGAGCATCCGGAATTGGTTTATCAGCAGCAACATTATTAGCAAAAGAAGGCGCAAAAGTTGTTATTGCGGACTTTAATATTGAAGGTGCAAAAGAAGCTGCACAATCTTTAGTAAAAGAAGGCTATGAAGCATCAGTAATATTCCTTGATGCAGGAGATGCAAAATCAATCGAAGCCGCAGTTGAATTCACTGTTGAACAATACGGTTCACTAACAGTATTATTTAATAATGTTGGTTTAACAAATCTGCGTAAAGATTTAGACGTTGTAAATATAGATTTAGATGAATGGGACCGTTTAGTAAATGTGAACTTAAAATCAGTATTACTTGGAAGCCGTTTTGCTATCCCTCATATGCAAAAGGCAGGAGGCGGTTCTATTATTAACAATGCTTCAATGGCAGCATTTGCAAGTGATCAAACACGTACCGCTTATGGTGCAACAAAAGCGGGCGTTGCAAATATGACTAAAAATATTGCAACTCAATACGGTAAAGATAAAATCCGTTGTAATGCAGTAGCACCAGGTCTTATTTTAACACCAGCTGCTAAAAGTAATATGCCACAAGAAATGCTGGATATTTATTCGAAATTTAATGCATTGCCATACCATGGTGAAGCAGACGATATCGGGTATGCAGTAGTATTCTTAGCTTCTGATGAATCTAAGTTTATGACTGGTCAAACCCTTCAAATTGAAGGTGGGCATTACCTTGCTAATCCAACTATTGCAGATACAAATAATTGGGTAGCATCTTTACAGAATAAAGCATAGTTAAAACCTTTTGTCGGGCTGTACCTAAGGTCATAAAAAATGACTTTAGAGTGCAGTCTTCTTTCATATTTGTAAAGCAATACCTAGATTTAATAATAAAAGAAGTGGAAGTTTGAGGTAGGATTTTTTTCTTATCTTAAAGATAAAGAAGCAATTCCATTAAATAATGAATTAAGGAAAATTAGGGGGCAATCCAGATCCTAATCAATGCCGAGACCTAATGTTAAAGCGAAAATATCCGTTGCTAAATGGAAAAAGGGATGGGGCTGATGATTGGTACACGAGACGTAAGGCTTACTTTTTAGATATTAAGAAGAGGATTCTGTGTATTTATTATGGTGATTCACAATGAGGTTAAGGTAGCTTTAGTTGAAAGTGATGCGAATTAAATTATGGCTCTTTTTATAGTTTAAAAGTGTCATAATTTAATAAATAGGATAACACTTGTCCTCAAGCTTGCATAATATATATTAGACGAAGAGGGAGCACCTTGCGTCACCTTGGATTGACTTTTATAGTCAGTCCCTTTTTCTTTTTTGGTGTCATAACTTAAAGCTATGACACCAAAACTGTTGATTAAAAATACGTTAAATAGTATTTTCCTGTTTCTCTTCTATTCGTATTAATTTCTTTTGGTTTTGATATTGCATTGTCATTATAATTGCTGTCTGTACTACCATTGCAGCTAAGAGGAAAAATAAATGAGTAGTAGTATTCTGTAACAATGAGGTCACGTAAAAAACAGGTGCTGAGGACAGTAAAGAAACATATTCATTTTTAGTTAAAACAAATATTATCGTTGAAATACATGCTGTAACTAATAAGAGCTCCAGATTAATCCACATAGAATCGGCCATCACATATGGTAATTCATAAAAATAGGACATTGTGAACCCTCCTTTTAAAATATATTTCAATATTAATCTTCCATAATCCTGCTAGTAGTTAAAGAATTTAATTCTACAATTTATTTTTAATGAAGAAGGAAATGGTCAATTTGAATGATGAATATAAGAGAACGACCATCCTTTTGGGTGGTTGTTTTCATTATATTTTGTATTAGTTCTTAATAAAAAAATAATTGGATTATTTGTCCATTTATTCAAAGCGCTGATATAAATATCCTTTTTGTAAAGAATACGAAAGGAAATATAAAATATAAGTGAGGTATTTGGAATGAGAATGAATAGTCGAGATTCATTAAAGAGGATTTGCAGGATACTTATTGTTGTGACATTTATTTTTATATTAAACAGTTTCAGTGATAATTTGATTGTTAATGCAGAGCCAAAAGATGATGCTTTAAAAGCAGTAGTTAACTTCTTGAATGCTCAAAAAAATTGTAACTTAGATGATATGATCGCCCATTCGGAATATTTACAAAAAATAAGTAATGTAAAGGAATTATACACTATGATGTGTAAAAAGCATCCTTTAGAAAAAGCTGAAATTACTGACATTAGCATAGTTAATGAAAATACAGCTTTAGTATCTATTGAATCAACCTACAAAGATAGAATATTTATTGCTACATCACCAGTTATTAAAAAGGATGGGCAATGGAAAATCATTAAGGGAATACCTGGTTCTGGATACATCCAGTTTTCGGATAAGATGAATAGAGATAAAAATGAGCATGAAGTAGAGAAGACAATAAAAAATTATTCTACTGCCTTAAAGTCGGGGGATTTGGTGGAAATAGAGAAATATATAAAATTTGCCCCTCATATAAGTAAAGCTGGATTAGAAGAACACTTTAAAGCGATAAGTGAAGAAAAACCATTCCCTCAAGTTACTCCATTAGGAATACGAATATTATCAGATTCATTCGCTATTGCGCAAATTGAGGTCAAGCATGAGTATTTCAGTACCACACAAAATCATGCTGTTTGTAAGGAAAATGGGCAATGGAAAGTGATTTTTGGTCATGTTTTAACGAATTCTGCGATTCCTAAAAGTGATAAACCGATAGAAATAAAGTGATGTTCCCAGCGTTAATGAAAACTAAAATTTTAAGGTTGTTTGTTGGTATGGAAATAAGCAGGTTCAAAAATCGAACTTGCTTATTAATTTATTTCCTTTTTACAGAAATTCGCTTTTTCAGTAGTTTTAATAGCTGTTAATTTTAAAAAGTAGATATGGATTCCGAAAATATTCATTTGAGTTAGTGTAATTTCGCACGTACGTTTGCGTTGATAATAATGAACTTAGTATCCACATTCATAAAAAAGAAGTCTAGGCATTATTCCTAGATTTCTTTTTAAAATAGGTTATTTTTGTTTAATTAATCTAGTTGGATGATTAAGCCTGAATTTCACTCGTAATATGCTAATGCCGTACCCTATGAATCCTCCAACAATAGCAGGTATAACCCATCCTAGTCCTACGTCGTACATAGGAAGAATTGCATTAAAGAAATGATTAATAGATGAAAGCTGTATACCAGCTCCATTTAATCCATCAAAGAAACTAATAATAAATGTTAAAAGTAAGCTTCCTTGATAAACTTCAGCTTTCCCTTTAAATAAAGAATGAAAAAATGTTAAGAAAATTAATACAATAGCTAATGGATAAATAGCTGTTAATACAGGTACAGAAATAGCAATTAACTCTGTTAATCCAATATTAGCAACTATTGCACTAAAAATAGATAAACTAATAGCAATTGTTTTGTAAGGAACTTTTGGAAATAGTTTATGGAAGAATGCAGAACAAGATGTAACAAGGCCTACGCTCGTTGTTAAACAAGCTATTGTAATCATTAGTCCTAATAATATTCCACCGTAAGATCCAAAATAGTATTCCGAGACTTTTGCTAAGATAGTACCTCCATTATCTAATAGTCCAAGTTTTTCTACGCTTGAAGCACCCATATAAGAAAGAGCTGTATAAATGGTTGCTAGGATAATGGCAGCAATACCAGCTGCTTTTCCACAGACAATTAAAATTTGTTTTTTTGTTTTTGCACCTTTTTCTTTAATAGCGTTAATGATAATGATACCAAAAACAAAAGATGCAAGAGTATCCATTGTTAAATAACCTTCTTTAAACCCATTAAAAAATGGTTGAACTGTATAATTCTTAACAGGTGCTTGAAAATCACCGATTGGATGAATAAAGGCAACTACTACTAGGATTCCAATAAACGTTAATTTGATTGGCGTTAATATTTTCCCTACAATTTCGACAATTTTCGCGGGATTGAGCGAAAAAAAACACGTAATGCTAAAAAAGATGATTGTAAAAATAAGTAAAGGTACAGGGCTTGAATTTTCGGCCAAAAAGGGTTTGACACCTATCTCAAAAGAAACGTTTCCTGTTCTCGGCATAGCAAATAAAGGACCGATTGCTAAATAAAGAACGGTTGTAAATACAATACCAAAAACAGGATGTACACGACTTGCTAACGACTGTAAATCATCTTTCCCCGAAAAACCAAGCGCTAACACACCAAGTAATGGTAATCCAACTCCTGTTACTAGAAACCCTGCATTAGCTGACCAGATATTCATACCAGCCGATTGACCAAGCATTGGTGGAAAAATTAAATTTCCTGCCCCAAAGAATAGAGCAAATAGCATTAAACCAATAACTACTATAAATGAAAACGGTACTTTATTAGACAAGTTAAAACCTCCATGAAATAACTAAAAATTACTATTTTTGAAAAGTATTAAATTTTCTGAAAATTATATAATAGTTAATATATAAAGTTTCATCATATTATAACTATAGATAAATATTATTTCAATATAAAATTTAATTTTTTATACATCCTAGTGACTAGATCCCTAATTTCCATCTATCCTCATCTCATCAAAACGGTCTTACCTCTTTCATTCATCTAACAGCAACCCTATCATTATTTTTTGATACCTATAGTGCCATTTTATTGGTTGATTGATATTTTCTTCATTTGTTAGAAAGGCTTTTATTCGAAGATGCAGAATATATTCGAAGGAGTGAAATTACGGGAGGTTTCTCAAAGTGGAAAAGATGATTCTTCATTTATTTATAATTTTTACGATCGTAGCAACTTTAATAGGATGTTCAGAAGAAGTTCCTAAAGAGTTTGATTTGAACCAACTAACTAGAGTTGATGTTCACGTATTAACAGATGAGAACAACGAAATAATAATCACAGAGGAAGAAAAAATTAAAGTTTTAAGAGATGTATTAGCGAAAGTTGATTGGGAACAAGGCGTAAAAGCTGAAATGTCTCGTAAAGAAGATGTGAAAGCCACCTTATTCTTCACATATGATAAAAATATGCCAGAGAGATTATTTGAATATTCTATTTGGTTTAATGAAGGCGATGCATTAGTAACTATTATTGACAGAGAAAAGAATGCCTATGGAAGATTAGAGAAAGAAGATGAAAAAACATTAAAAGACATTCTATTGAATAACTAAAAGAGCAGGTGAACCTGCTCTTTTTTGTGTGATTTGTTATTTTAAATTTACTGCGATTATAATTTCAATTCAGTTAGGAAAAATAACTCTTCTCTCCAAAAATAGAACCTGCTAGTCTTATGATTAGACTTTCAAAAGGCCCTTCCACGAATTGAAACAAGAAGTTTCTCGTGTCTCTTCAAAGAAAACATGGTTAATACTTTTATTTTTTGTGAAAATAGAATTAAGGTTCCTCAACTTAAGGAGATATTTAAAATGTTAAATAAAAGATTGTTTACAGCTATATATTTCAGAGATACCGTTTGTAGATGAGGTATTGGGGCCGTATAAAAACGTCAGTTATGTTTTCTATTAAAAAGTGCGATAATGGAAGAACCATACCATAAGTAAATGAGGTTTTTATCCCAGCCTTAACGGGCAGTAA
>NZ_BCVG01000121.1 GCF_001591625.1 Metabacillus fastidiosus NBRC 101226 | reverse complement strand
CTGATAGAAGTTTCACTTTATCTAATAAAAGTAATTAAGTGAATTTACTTAAATGTCGTTTTTTCTTCTACCTACCATAATACTGAATTTTAACGATAATAAAAAGAGATGAGGATGTCCCAAAAGGATAAAAATCTATCCTTTCGGGACATCCTGCTGAAAGGCCCTGTCATGGAAATCCAGTAAAATCAAGGATTTAGTGACAGGGCCTTTCAGTAAAAATCAAATATAATGACTTGTTAAGGACTTTATCAGACAGCCCTATCTTAAAAGTTTTAATTATTATAAACAATAATTATTTTACTTGTCTAACCATTCATTTATCAGTTTATTTAATTGTTCTTCTGTTTCCCCTATTGTACCATTATTATTAATAACATGATCCGCTAATTTTAATTTATCTTCTAAAGACAGTTGAGCTTCCATTCGCATTTTTGCTTCTTCATATGTGTAATTATTCCTCTCCATTAATCTTTTCACTTGTACATTTTCATCTACATAAACGAGTAATGTTTTATGAACAAGATGTGTTAAATTACTTTCATATAATAATGGTATATCAAGAACGACTATTTCTTCTTTATTTTCCTTTGCAATTTCTGTTTGTCTCATCATTTCTTTTCGGACTTCAGGATGAACAATATTATTCAATATTTTTCTTTCCTCTTCACTTTGAAAAATAATCGAACCAAGTTTCGCACGGTTAATTGTCTCATCATTATTTAATATTTCTTTGCCGAAATGCTGAACAATCTCTTTGTATGCTGTTTTTCCGATTTCTACAACATCTCTTGCAATTTGGTCTGCATCAACAACTGTAATATTTTTTTCCTTAAACATATTAGAGACAGTACTTTTCCCACTCGCTATACCACCGGTTAAACCAATTATCAATGTCATAAAACATGCCTCCTGCTACTTATAGTTTCCATACACCTATAATAATAAGCAAGATCCCCGGGAGGCAAGCAAACTTATCCATCCATTTATTATCCGCAAAAAGATGACCGCTTTTAATTCCTGCTAAAACGAATAAAGAACTCATCACAGCGACCAATATACTCATTGATATTGGTGAGTAACCTAATAAGGCAGCCCCGATCCCTGCTCCAAATGCATCCAGGGACAATGCAAAACCTAGTAAGAAAGCTTCTATTCCTGTTATTGTCCCCGAGTTATCCATATCTGCCCGCATCGGTTTTCTCAAAATATGAATAACGACTCCTATTGATTTAATTTCTAAATTAAATATTGTTTTTTCATTTTCCTCGTTCATTGATTCTTGCTTTTCCTGTCTGAAAAACTGGAGCAGTACCCATGCCCCTATTAGAATAAGGATAATTCCGCCCAGCTTATCTGCTATATATATTGGCATAAATGTTAAAAGTAAATGGCCGATAAGCATTGCTATTAATAATGTAACTCCTGAACAGCATGCAATAATTAAAATCGATTTAAACGGAATCCTCATTTTCCTCAATCCATACGTAAAACCAACGGAAAAACTATCTATGCTGACTGCAAAAGCTAATAATAAAAGTGAACTGTATATAGCCATTAGTCTAACCCCTTTACGAATTGCTAACTTAGTGTATGATGAATGCCTATAAATTGTTAAAGGGGTATCTATTTATTTTCATCTGTTATCAATCTACGTATGAAAAAAGAAATTATGAAGGGACAAGACAAAGCCAAAAATAAAAACCTGACGATATCGTCAGGTTTTTATTTTTGACATGTTGAACAATAATGTGTGCCTCTTCCACCAACAACTGTTTTTGTTAAAATCGTTCCACATTTTTTACAAGGCTCATTTGTTCTTCCATAAACAAATATTTTTAATTGAAAAAGTCCAATTTCCCCTTGAGAGTTCACATAAGAACGAATGGTACTCCCGCCCGACTCAATTGCTTCTTCTAATGTTCGAATAATTTCCCCATGTAAAGCTGTATATTCTTCTCCCGTTAAATCTTTCGCTATTCTTTCCGGATGAATCCCTGCGCGAAATAATGCTTCGTCTACATAAATATTCCCGAGACCGACTACTAATGTTTGATCAAGTAAAGCTATTTTTATTTTCCTGTTCGTTCTCGAAAGTTTTTCTTTTAAATAATTAACCGTAAAGAGATTTGAAAATGGTTCGGGACCAAGCTGGGAAAGCGGAAGTTCATCCTCTTCCTCTCCCTTTTTAAAAAGATGCATCGTGCCGAATTTCCGCACGTCACGATACCTTAGTTCTGTTCCATCATCAAATTGGAAAATGACATGGGTATGTTTATCAAATTCCTCATTATTGTTATGAAGTCCATAACGACCTTCCATTCTAAGATGAGAAACAAGCACATAATCATCTAAATAAAATTTTAGAAATTTTCCTCTTCTGCCTACATCAACAATTGTTTGGCCTTTAAGAGCATCTTGAAACTGCTCAATTTCAAGCGGCTTTTTTATTATCTTTGGCCAGTAAATAATGACATCTTGAATTTTTTTGTTTTTAACGAGCTGAATTAACGTTTTCCTTACTGTTTCAACCTCTGGTAGTTCAGGCATAAAACCACTTCCTTATTTTGCATCATACCATGATGGACCGAAAGCATAATCGACCTTTAAAGGAACATTTAATCGGACAGCATTTTCCATTACTTCTGGTACGATTTTTTCCAAAATAGGAATCTCCTCTTTTGGAGCTTCAAAAATCAATTCATCATGAACTTGTAATAATAGCTTTGTTTGCAATTTCTCCGTTTTTAATCGCTCAGCCATATCAATCATCGCTTTTTTAATAATATCGGCTGCACTGCCCTGGATAGGTGTGTTCATCGCTGTTCTTTCAGCAAAGCTCCGCAAATTAAAATTACTGCTCGTAATTTCAGGTATATAACGTCTGCGATGTAAGATTGTTGTTACGTAACCTTTGTCTCTTGCTTCCTGAACAGCATCATCCATATAGTCCTTTACACCTTTGAAAATATCGAAATAACGATTAATAAATTCACCAGCTTCTTTTCTCGTTATATTCAGATTTTGCGAAAGTCCGTAATCACTAATCCCATATACAATACCAAAGTTAACAGCTTTCGCCTGCCTGCGCATATTGGATGTTACTTCTTCTTTATTTACATGGAATACATCCATCGCTGTTTTCGTATGAACGTCTAAATCATTTTCAAATGCTTCGATTAAGTTTTCGTCTTTTGAAAGATCAGCTAATACTCTTAATTCAATCTGTGAATAATCTGCTGCGAAAATAACCCAATCTTTATTTGATGGAACGAAAGCCTGACGAATTTTACGCCCTTCCTCTAAACGGATAGGTATGTTTTGCAAGTTAGGTTCTGTCGAGCTTAACCTTCCTGTTGATGTTAATGCTTGATTAAACCGGGTATGAACTTTATCCGTATCTTTATGAACAACTTTTAGCAGTCCTTCGATATAAGTAGATTGTAATTTGCCAAGCTGACGATAATGCAGAATCTCTTCTACAATCTCATGCTCACTAGCTAATTTTTCTAATACATCTGCAGAGGTAGAATACCCTGTTTTCGTTTTCTTAATAACAGGCAGATTTAATTTCTCAAAAAGAATACCACCTAATTGTTTTGGTGAATTAATATTAAAGCTTTCACCAGCTAATTGATGAATATTTTGTTCCAAACGGGATAAATGCTCTGCTAATTCTTTGCCCATCTCCCGTAAACGTTCGACATCTACCTTAACTCCTGTAACTTCCATTTTAGCTAAAATAATAGATAAAGGCATTTCTAAATCATAAAAGAGCTGTGACTGCTCATTTTCTGCCAGTTCATTTTCTAATTTTTCTTTTAACATAGACAGGGCAAGTGCTTTACGAACAAGATGTTCCCCTAACTGTGATTCATCTGGAATAGCTCTTTTTGCACCTTTACCGTATATTGCTTCATCTGTTTGCACTACTTGAATTCTATTAGCTTTCGCAATACTTGCGATATCATCATATGTTTCGGATGGATTCAAAAGATATGCGGCAATTAATACATCAAAAGAAACACCAGCGAGCTTCGTACCTTTCCAGCTAAGAGAAGCAATTGATTTCTTTCCATCATAAACAATTTTTTTATTTTCTTCATTTTCAGCCCAAATCTTAAAGTTATCTGATTCAAGCGCAGCTTCTGCCGGTACATAAAACTGTCCATTTTCATTTATAATCGAGAAACCAATAATATCAGCATTATGATAGCTTTCATTTATTACTTCTACTAAAAGGACACATTCTTTCGTTAATACACGCTCATCGATTTCGGTTACCGTTTCATAAGTAATATCTTCCACTTCCGCTGCATCTTCTGATACATCTTCTCCAAGCTTGTCCAGCAAAGAATTAAAACCAAGTTCTTTGAAAAACGGAACGATTTCAGCTGTCTCATAGCCATTATATAAAGTATCATTAACAGCAACTTCAATCGGTACTTCACAATTAATCGTTGCAAGCTCTTTACTCATCAGTGCAAGTTCACGATTTTCTTCAAGTTTTTCTTTTAACTTCTTACCGCTGACATTTTCAATCGATTCAAGAAGGTTTTCAACAGTTTCAAATTCCTTTAACAATTTGATCGCTGTTTTTTCACCGACACCCGGCACTCCTGGAATATTATCAGAAGTATCACCCATTAATCCCTTCATATCAATAATCTGTCCAGGTGTTAAACCGTACTTCTCTTCGATAAATTCAGGTGTATATGTATCAACATCTGTTATCCCTTTGCGTGTAATATCAACAGTAATTTTATTCGTTGCAAGCTGTGTTAAATCTTTATCTCCTGAAATAATTTTCACTTCAAAACCATCTTGCTCCGCTTGCTTTGAAAGGGTGCCGATTATATCATCAGCCTCATAATTTTCAAGCTCGTAACGTGAAACTTGATATTTATCAAGTAGCTCACGAATAAACGGAAATTGTTCAGAAAGCTCGGGCGGAGTTTTCTGTCTTCCACCCTTATACTCCTTAAATGTTTTATGTCTAAATGTCGTCTTTCCGGCATCAAAAGCAACAAGAATATGAGACGGTTTCTCCTCTTCTAAAATTTTCATAAGAATCATCGTGAAACCGTAAATTGCATTTGTATGTACACCTTTATCGTTATTCAGCAATGGCAAAGCGAAAAAAGCCCGGTATGCGATACTGTTGCCATCAATTAGAACTAATTTTTCCGTCAAAATATGTGCCTCCTCTTTCTATACGAATAAAAAACCGACATTCTCCATTTCTATTTTAACATTTCTAAATAGAAAGGAAAATGACGGCTCATGTCATATATTTATTCGGTTTCACCCATTAATAATTTAGCATATTGTGAATCAAACGGAATAACTAATACTGTCTCATCATCAATTGTTTTCTTATAAGATTCGAGTGTTCTATACAGCTCATAAAAGCGGGCATCTTTTGAGTATGCCTCATTATAGTTCTTTGCTGCTTCCTGCTCTCCCTGTCCCCGGATAATATCAGCCTCCGCCTCAGCCTTTGCTAACATTTCCTTTACTTCCTTGTCTGTTTGAGCAATAATCCGGTTTTTCTCAGCATCACCTTTTGATAAATATCCCTGTGCCGTTGATTCCCTTTCAGAAATCATTCTCGTAAAAACAGAAGCCTCATTTTCCGCCGGTAAATCTGTCCGCTTAATACGGACATCTGTCACAATAATTCCATACTTATCACGCTCTAATAAACCATTCACAATTTCAGTTACTTTATCATTCAAACTCCCTCGAGAAGATTTTTCGTCATTAATAATTTCATCATAATCTAATCTTCCTAATTCAGCACGAATCGTTGAAAATATAAATTCACCCATTTTCGTCTCTGCATTTACGATTGTTCTTGCATTCGAAATCATAGATTTTGGATCTTTTATTTTCCAAACAGCATAATTATCAATTAACATTCTCTTTTTATCTTTCGTATTTATCTCTGCCTCTTGTACATCGTATGTCATTTGATATTTTGGCAATGTCGTTACGGATTGAATAAACGGAATTTTATAATTTAAACCAGGTTCTTCAATAATTCTTACGACTTCACCAAATTGACGGATTACTTTATATTCATTTTCCTTAACTATAAATAAATTTGTTAATATTCCAATTAAAAGTAAAAGTATTATAATGATAACTGCACCTATTTTAGTATATTTCTTAAACATAAAAGGCGCTTTTTCCTTCATGCCTACAACCTTATCATTGACCATTTTTTACACTTCCTTCCTCATTAACTGGTGGCACTGGCTGTGTGGCACCGTTTAAAGGGAAATACTTCATTGTATCACCGTTGTCCTTCATAATATAAATTTGTGCATTCGGAAGGACATCTTCAATCGTTTCAAGAATAAGACGTTTCTCAGTAATTGCTTTTGCTTTTGCATATTCACTGTAAACTGCATTAAATTTAGCTACATCACCACGGGAATTTTCAATTCGGGCTGTTTTATCCCCTTGTGCTTTTGACATAAGGGCATCTTTTTCTCCTTTTGCTTCTTCCGTTCGTTTATTTTTATATTTTTTTGCTTCATTTATTTTTGTATTCATTGTTTCCCTTGCATCTGTCACATTCGTAAATGCTTTTCTAACTTCATCATTAGGCAAATCAACGTCTTGTAATTTTACAGCCAGTATGCTTACCCCGATATCATATTTTTCTATTAAAGATGATAAGAGCTCATGCACCTGCGTCTCAATTTCTACTTTCCCTGATGTTAAAGCATCATCAATTTTTGAACTTCCGATAATACTGCGCAGAGATGCTGAAGTGGCATCAGTGAGAATTTCCTGTGGATTTTCTGAATTAAATAAATATTTTCCCGGCTCTGTTATTTTCCATTGAACAACCATATCAGCGAGAACAATGTTCTCATCGCCGGTAATCATTTTCGTTTCCTTTGGAAAGTCTTTCACATCTCCGTCCGCATTCTCCTCATATCCAAACTGTAAACTGAATGTTTCCTTTGACAGTACTTCGACATGCTGAATCGGCCATGGCCATTTAAAATGTAGTCCCGGTTCACTAATTCCTTCTTCGACTTCACCTAAAGTAATCATAACTGCTTGCTCAGATTCATCAACAGTATACCAAGTCGTAAAAGCAACAATTCCTAAGCAGACGATTAATAATGAAAAGCCAGCTATAACTAATATTCGTTTTATACTTATCATGTTTGCCTCCCTATCTTTGCCTTCATAATTCCGTCTATAATTACTACGAGTATATGACAAAAAAGTTTCATTATTTATTATTTTGTTAAATTAAAAGAACATATTACATATTTATGTAAAGATTGGACATCATCATATTTTTCAATATTAGTAAATAAATAGAAATAATAAGGATTCCTTGTACAATTCAACTTTAGTGAGAACTGAGCGAAAATAGAAGAAATGATACATATAGATGAGCTCTAAGCCTGTTAAAAGATCAAGCAAGGAAAAGAGGACAAAAAAAAGGGACGAAAGCATTACGCTCTCGTCCAAAAGATTGGCTCCTTGGATGAAGGGGTTTTCACTAATTATCTTATCAACTATTTGTTAAGAAAAAATAAATTAGTTGTAAATTCTATGTAAAGATATTGTGAAATAGATCATTTTATTTCTTTATAAAGCTTTACAGTAAATGTAGTCCCCTTGTTTATTTCACTGCGCACACTAATCTGGCCTTTATGCGCTTCAATTAAATGTTTCACAATAGCAAGTCCAAGTCCAGTACCACCGGAATTCCTGCTTCTAGCCTTATCAACACGGTAAAATCTTTCAAATATTCTCGGTATTTCTTCTTCTGTTATCCCTATACCAGTGTCACTTATCATAATTAATACATACTCCGAATGGTTTTCCACATTCACCCAGACAGTTCCGCCTTTTGGAGTATATGTTAATGCATTATTAATTAGATTAATAAAGATCTGTTTTAAACGATACAGATCTCCCATAATAAATAAATCACTTTCCGGGAGATTAACAGATAGCTCTAGTTCTTTTTCTATTGCTTTGCTTTTTAACAATATATGAATCTCTTCAAATATCTCTCTTAAATCACAATGCCTGAATGATAGTTCAAAGCCCTGCTGCTCTATTTTTGATAAATCGAGTAAATCTTGAATCAATGTTTGTAGACGATCACTTTCTTTTAAAATAATTGCTAAAAAATATTCCGCTGTTTCCTCGTCTGATAGAGCCCCATCGAGTAATGTTTCACTGAATCCTTTAATAGAAGTAATCGGAGTTTTTAGCTCATGCGATACGTTAGCAACGAAATCTTTCCTCATCTGTTCTAATTTCTTTAATTCTGTTATATCATGGAAGACAAGTACGATCCCTTTCCATTCATCATTCATTCCGATAATTGGGGCTCCGTATACTTCAAAATGCCGCCTCTCAATTTTAATTGGTATGTGCAGCTGCCTTCTAACTTTTACTTCTGTCATAAATATCTCTTCAATAATATCGATTATTTCTTGATGCTTAAATGCATCATAATAAAGCTGATATAGAAAGTCGACTGACTTAATTTCAAATATCTCTTTATATGCCCTGTTAACAAGATTAACATATCCTCTTCCGTCAATAAGGATTAATCCGCTTCCCATATTTTCAATCAATGTTTGAAGACGATCCTGCTGCATTTCCTGTGCTCTTGTCATATCCTGCAAATTTCTTGCCAAAATATTAATTGATTGACTGAGCATGCCTGTCTCATCGAGATGGTCCTCATATGTTCTCGCTTTATAGTTTCCCTTTGCAAGTTCAATCGCTACTTTTGTTGCTGACTCAATCGGCTTTGTATACTGTGCAGTTATTCTAAATCCTAATAATACAA
This sequence comes from Metabacillus fastidiosus NBRC 101226, assembly GCF_001591625.1. Lineage (GTDB taxonomy): Bacteria > Bacillota > Bacilli > Bacillales > Bacillaceae > Metabacillus > Metabacillus fastidiosus. The sequence goes on along the minus strand of NZ_BCVG01000121.1, from coordinate 1,439 downwards.
TAACGATAAATGCCAACCCTAAGCTTGCAACAAGAACCATCCACATTTGCTGATTCACTTTTTGCAATGAATCAATTGGTGCAGCCAAAAGAATAATATTGGTAATATGTCCATTTGCTATAATAGGTAATATATAATAACTTAATTCATTTTTGGGGTCGCTAAAATGAAATCCCTCTTTTGAATAATCGAACTGGGCTAACTGTGATTTTATTAAACTTTCATCATATGAATTATCTCCAACTGAAAAATCTATTTTCCTATTCTTGTCCAAAATAAATATATCTGAATGGATCGTATGACTCAAATCTGTTAATAAATTTGGATAGCTTTCAGAATTCTTTCCTTCCTCGCCTATAAGGAATTTTACGAGCTGTGCATCGCGTTCCATCCGATCCTTAAATGCATTCATATAATAATTATTAAATATCTGACCTAAAAGCAGACCAAGGCCGACTAAAACAGCAATTATTAAAGTAATTAATGCAAAAAGAAAACGGGAACGGAATTTATTCATTCGCCTTAGGCTCCTCTAATTTATAGCCTAATCCCCTTATCGTTTTAATATATAATGGTTTTTTCGTATTTCTTTCAATCTTTTCTCTCAAGTGACTAATATGGACATCGACAATACGAGTATCACCCGCAAAATCATAATTCCAAACAGCACTTAATAACTGATCTCTAGTAAGCACTCTTCCTTTATGTTTTGCCAAATAAACAAGCAGTTCAAATTCTTTTGGAGTTAAATCCAATCTCTCATCTGCATAATATGCCTCATAATGTTCTGGTAACACTTTCAAATCACCAATAGACAATTTCTCAGGAATATGGTTCCCTACCATCTCTTTTCCCGTACTTGTCTGCGTACGTCTAAGTATCGCCTTCACCCTAGCTACTACTTCACGAGGGCTAAAAGGCTTCGTCATATAATCATCTGCCCCTAACTCTAACCCTAATACTTTATCAAACTCATCATCTTTTGCAGTTAACATGAGAATAGGAACCATAATTTTTCTCTGTCTAAGCTGCTTACACACTTCAATTCCATCCATTCTCGGTAACATTAAATCTAATACAACTAAATCTGGTTCTTCACTAATACATTTTAGTAAGCCTTCTTCCCCGTCAAAAGCAGTTAAAACATCATAACCTGCTTGTTTGAGATTATATTGGAGAAGTGTTGATATTGATTGTTCATCATCTACGACTAATATTTTTTTACTCATTTGAGCCTCCAAGGATTATATTCCCTCAACTTCAGCATTGAGCCAATTGTCTTGTTTTGAAAAAGAGACGGAGCTAAATTAATATGAATAAGCAATGATGCAAATAGATAGCTCTTTCCCATTCATAGTTGAGAGCAACAGATCATGATTACTTTTACATAAAGTGAAACTTCCATCAGTGGGGTTTTTTCTCATCCCCCACTTCACTTC
>NZ_BCVG01000120.1 GCF_001591625.1 Metabacillus fastidiosus NBRC 101226 | reverse complement strand
TCCGATTCATTTATTATTTTTCCCACCAATATTGTTCCATCCTTTTTGGATTCTTTGTGATTGATCGAATGTATGTGAATTGTTTTTTGATAGAGAAAATAATTTTCCAATTTTATTCGTTATATCAGCTAGAAATGCAGTAAGACCAATAATTAAAATGGAAACGAGTATAAAGTCAAAAAAATATTCCGCCATTTTAATGTTCCCTCCATCCACCATTTCAAAGTATTATTCTACTGCTTGTTAGACTGAGTTGTTCTAACAATATTGCAGCTTCAACTGATTGAAAGTTTATTTTATATTTATATGCTGCTCGAATTCATTATATAAATGCTGTTCCATTAAATTGGGGATTATAATGACTTTCAAAAATTTTGCTTACTTAAATATTCACCTTATTTTCTTATATGAAAAAATTAGAAAGAGATTATTGAGATGAAGAAAATAAAATTTAAAGGTTTTTTTATATTATTTTTAATATTCATAGTTGGAATATTCGGTTTTAATTACATTTATAAAAAGCTGAATGGTAATCCGGTTATGATAAAAGAAACAGCAGAATTATTAAAAGAACAAATGGAAGAGAAGTATGGGATTATCGTTATAAAAAGTGAAGGATTTTATACTACAGATATTGGCTATGCTGCAACTTTAACTACAGAAAGCGGTATTACGTTTGATGCATGGAGGCGAAAAAACAGTGATGTGAATTTTTACATGGAAGAGGTGTGGAGAAGAAAAGGAATAGATAAATGGGGAAATGCAGGAGATTTTATAACAGGGACAGAAAGTGTTGAATTAAACGTAGGATATAGAGAAGAAGGAAAAAAAGATGTTCATAAACTAATAAAGCCAATTGAAGAAGTGAACAATGATTTATGGCTAACTATTTATGTTGATTTAAAAGAAGCTTATAAAAAGGAAAAAGCGAAGGAAATAGAGAAAGAGATATTTAAATATTATCAATTCTTACAACAGAATGGAGCAGAAGAGGTTGAATTAATTGTAAGATACAACGAGAATTTCTTAAAACACGATACGGGTTCTTATATGATAATAAGAAATGCAGAAGGAAAACTTCCTAATATTAGAGATGTAGAAGATGTTTCAGAGACGTTAAATAAATAAAAGCATTTTCGATCCGATTGTTCTAATTGAGAATAATAAAGTTAAAAATTTCCTATTTATTCTTTTTTGCAGTCAAATATACATAATTATTGTCATTAATAATCGAAAAAAGTCGAACATGTTTAAAGCTTACTTATAAAGGGTATTGATGGATAAGACGTTTTTTAGACAAACTTTTGTTCTAAAAAAGGATATGCTAGGTTAACTTTTTATAGTATAATGAGATGGACATTACTAAATTAGAGTAATTTCAATTTTAAATACATCTTTGAAAGAGCTTACTCATTCTATAGTTAGAGGAGTGAAAGTTGTGGTTACATTATATACATCCCCAAGCTGTACTTCATGTCGAAAAGCAAAGGCGTGGTTAGAAGAGAACGATATTACGTATAAAGAGAGAAATGTTTTTTCGGAATCTTTAACGATAGAGGAAATTAAAGAGATTTTGAGAATGACTGAGGACGGGACAGACGAAATTATTTCCACTCGTTCTAAAATATTCCAAAAACTGAATGTTAATTTAGAAACAATGCCGTTACAAGATTTATATAATTTAATTCAGGAAAACCCAGGCTTGCTTCGCCGCCCAATCATTATAGATGAGAAAAGGCTGCAAGTTGGATATAATGAAGATGAAATCCGTCGTTTTCTACCAAGAAAAGTTCGTTCTTTCCATTTACGAGAAGCACAGAAAATGGTGAACTAGTCATATAATATGAAATAAAGATAAGGAGACTGGCCCTATATATGGCCAGTCTTTCTTGCAATATTTTGATTTAATTATTGCTTCTCCATCCTAAAATTTGCTGATAAAAGATGCTTGCAAAAATAATGAAAATCGTTGTTAAGTATGGGAGAAATTGAGCGATTACAGGTTGGGCCATTAAAAATGACTCGAATTGCTGTTCACTTATGATCATTTTTCCAGCCGTAAAAGCAAGCAATCCTCCGCCGGCATAAATGAGTGCAGGATAACGTTCTAATAGGACTAAAATAAATTTACTGCCCCAGATTATAATCGGGATGGAAATAATAAGTCCGATGACGACTAAAATAGTTCGGCCATTTGCTGCTCCGGCAATCGCAATAACATTATCAAATCCCATCAGAACATCAGCGAATACGATCGTCTGAATTGCTTTTCTAAAAGATGGGTGGCTTTTTATTTTACCGGTATCATGATCCTTACTAACAATTAACTGATAAGCAATATAAAGAAGAAATATCCCGCCAATGAGTTGGAGAAAAGGGATTTTTAATAAATAGACGGCAATCATTGTAATGATGATACGGAGAACGATGGCAATCAGTGTTCCGAGAAAAATTGCTTTATTCCGCTCTTTACTTGGTAAGTTACGACAAGCCATTGCGATGACAATCGCATTATCTCCGCCAAGGACTATATCAATTCCGATAATGACAAGCAGTGATAAAATAAAATCTTGTTCCATGACGTACCCTCTTTCAAGCTCTTAGCTTCATAATTTACTACTCGTACATTTATATGACTTGGACAAGAGATTATGAATTTTATTTGCTGCTTGTCTTATGATACGTCGAGCTGCAGCGCCTAGCTGCTCGTGTCATAAGCTGCTTCCGAATTGAAGATAAAGAACATCTTCTATTCGAAATCGTCTTATGCATGTCGCAGCTGATCAAGGCGCTTTCGCTTTTGGTGCATCGAGCTGCAGTGCCTAGCTGCTCGTGTCATAAGCCATTCAGGAATTGAAGGCAAAGAGCGCCTTCTATTCCTGCTTGTCTTATGCATGTCGCATCTGACCAAGGCACTTCCGCTTTTGAAAGATGGGTAAACAATTGTTTTTTGAAAATTGGGGTTTTTTGATTTCATTATATGAGTTTTTATCATAAAATAAGAGTACAAGATTATAAATGGCATTTTTGCCTTTAATAATAGGAAAGGGGACGAAGCTCTTTAATTTACGGTGGCTAACATTTCATAAAAAAAGAGGAAGTATTGGTTTCTTAAATTAAAACAGCTTTTCTCCAGAACACATGGATGGTATTCATAAAATACCGTATCGTTTTGTATAAAGATGGTGTTCAAGCTGAATATAAAGGACATATTGAACTCTGTCATTCACACTTTCACTTGGTTAATTTTAGCCAAAATTGGGTAAAGTGTAGAAAGTACAATTAGTCAGGGGTTTAGTTGTCCCTTCACAATCTTATAAGGAAGGGAAGGTTGTCAAATGGAAATTGAACGTATTAATGAAAATACAGTTAAATTTTATATTTCATATTTAGATATAGAAGAGCGCGGCTTTGATCGTGATGAAATCTGGTATAATCGCGAAAGAAGTGAAGAATTATTTTGGGAGATGATGGATGAAGTCCATGACGAAGAAGAGTTTATCGTCGAAGGACCGCTTTGGATTCAAGTGCAGGCACTTGATAAAGGGTTAGAAGTCATTGTAACAAAAGCACAGCTCTCAAAAGATGGACAAAAATTAGAATTACAAATTTCTGATGATAAAGTAAAAGAACTGCCAGTTGATGAGAATATTGAAAATTTACTTGATCATCATTTTAATAAATCTAATGAAGCCGGTGATGGAGATTCAGTTGAAGAGTTTGAGAAGCAACTGCAATTTGTTATTAAATTTGATGATTTAGAAAATGTTATATCACTTTCAAAATACACATTGGATGGCTTTGCAAATGATTTATATACATTGGATAACAATTATTATTTATTTGTAGAATTTGAAGATGATTTCCCAGATGAAGAGGTTGAAAATAAACTTAGTATTATACTGGAATATGGACAAGATTCTCGAATTACGATCCATCGCCTGCAAGAATACGGAAAATTAGTTGCAAAAGATAATGCTCTAAACATAATAAAAAAGCATTTTTCTTAAAAAATTAAGCCGATTTCATCTCTATGAAATCGGCTTTTTCCACTTTGGAAACTAGCGGTTTTTGAACTTTTAAAGTTACTATTTATTAAGTTGGTGGGAAAATGAAGAACACAATTAATGTGGCGTTATTTGCATCCTTCGTCATTGCGGTTTTATATATGACGAAAAGCTTTTGGGGAGATTGGACTGTCGGTGTTGTTACAATCCTTTTTACATTATCAGTTATATTTATCGCTTTTGTTATTTTTTTAGAGAATCGGAGCCCGGCCCAAACGATGACATGGTTAGTCGTTTTAGGCGGTTTTCCGCTCGTTGGCTTTTTCTTTTATTTATTTTTCGGCCGTAATATTAGAAAAAGAAGACTTTTTAAACAAAAAGCACTCGTTGATGAAAAAATGTTTCTTGAAATTGAAGGAAATCAATCATCATATCAAGATAAAATCAGTCTCATGGGAGACCATCAAAGACTATTATTCAGGCTTGCACACAGACTTGGACATAGCCCGATTTCTTTTACAACGAGAACAAAAGCACTTACAAATGGTGTCGAGACATTTGAGCATATTTTTGACGAAATAAAAAAAGCAAAAAAACATATTCATCTTGAATATTATATTGTCAGACATGATCATCTTGGTCAGCAATTAAAAAATATATTAATTGAAAAGGCGAAGGAAGGGGTCGAAATTCGCTTTCTTTATGATGCAGTTGGAAGCTGGAAATTATCACAGCAATATATAAAGGAATTGAGGCAGGCTGGGGTTGAAATGGTTCCTTTTTTACCAGTAAGAGTTCCGATTTTAAATAATAAAATTAATTTTAGAAACCATCGGAAAATTATTGTTATTGATCATTCAGTCGGTTTTGTTGGCGGCTTAAATATTGGAGATGAATATTTAGGGAAAAATAAATATTTCGGTTTTTGGAGAGATACACATCTTCTTATTAAAGGAGAGGCTGTTCGAACGCTTCAGATGATCTTTTTACAAGACTGGTATTACATGACGGATGAAAAACTTTTATATGAGAAATATCTTTCTATATCCAAAGAGGTGAAAGTAGAGGAGCATACAGGTGGAGTTCAATTAATTGCTGGCGGACCTGATAATAAATGGGAAGTAATTAAGAATTTATTTTTTTCTATGATTATGACTGCAAAAAAATCTATTTGGATTGCATCTCCTTATTTTGTTCCTGATGAGGATATTCTTTCTGCATTAAAAATTTCTGCTCTAAGCGGGATTGATGTAAGATTATTAGTCCCAAACCGGCCTGATAAAAAAATTGTTTTCTATGCATCACGCTCTTACTTTCCTGAACTGTTAGAAGCAGGTGTAAAAATTTATGAATATGAAAAAGGATTTATGCATAGTAAAATTGTGATTGTTGATCATGAACTGGCCTCTATAGGAACATCGAATATGGATATGCGCAGCTTTCATTTGAATTTTGAAGTTAATGCTTTTTTATATAAAACAAATAGTACACAAAAGTTGGTTGATGATTACAATGACGATATTGAACAGTCAAAACAGATTGACTTCGAGGGTTTTCAAAAGCGTTCTATTTTTCAAAAAATTATTGAATCACTTTCAAGGCTGTTGTCACCGCTACTTTAAAAATAAAAATTGTAAAATTGACTTAAAAGACTCACGAGTTTACTTTAAAAACTCATGAGTCTTATTTTTAAAAAAATTCTCTTCATTTCCCCTTAAAATCAAATTTTCGCCTTTTGCACTTTTTCTTTTTTTATAGAAGAATATTATTATCATGCTAAAAAAGAGGTGGATTCCAATTTTTATTGCAAAGATGGAAGGTGATCGGCTTTTAAATGTGGCAGATCAAAGGTGGAGCAAGGAGAAATTAAGGGAAATTAGACAGTATACATCATTTAAATGTCCGATCTGTTTCGAGGAAGTTGATCTTAAAGTTGGCTCTCAAATTACGCCCCACTTTGCCCATCAGAGACGTAATAATTGTGATATTGAAGTCGAACCGGAAAGTGAGTATCATTTAAACGGGAAGCTCCAGCTTTATAATTGGCTTCAAGGCAATAAGATAATAACGGATGTCCAGCTGGAGATGTACTTACAACAAATTAAGCAAAGACCGGATCTTTTATTTACATATGAAAATAATAAAATTGCGCTTGAATATCAATGCTCGACAATTGGCCTTCATTTATTTTCAAAACGGACGAAGCAATTAAAAAGCTTAGTAAATGATGTTAAATGGGTAATCGGTGCGAAAGAAATCAAGCGATTATCTAAAAATACATTCCGAGTTTCTCCATTTCAATGGCTTTTCATCCACACTGCCAATTCTCCGAAAATTTATTCTTATTGTGCAAATATGAAGGCATTTATTATCCTCCATCATATTATCCCTTTTTCTGCTCAAATCGTTTTTTCACAGTCCAAAACATATTATATAAATAATATTCAGTACAATGAACTCGTCAGCGATTCTGTTTCTTATGATGAAGTTATTAAAGAATGGTTTAGAAAGGTTCATCGTTTCAGGATGAAGCCACTTGGTTTTATGTCAAAAGAAATATCTTTCCTTAGTGAGTATCTCTATGAAAAGAAGCAGTTGTCACTAACTATGGCCCCATCTTATGCATTTATTCCATTAAAAAAAGCTTACTTAATTAAATCGAGCTGTTATCATTGGCAAACATGGATTTTACTTTATCTTGATTCAATTCCTCTTAGAATGTCATTTTCTTTACATGAAATTTGTTATTTTATGAGGAATAAAGTGGTGAGAAGGGAGACAGTTATAGGCCAAGAGCATATATCACTGGTGATCCATGAATATTTAAAAGTTCTTGCGGCTCTTTCCCTCTTAAATAATAAAGGTAAGTTTCAATTTGAAAAAATAAAGCAAATTAATTGGACGAAAAATTTATATGAACTTATTGATATAGATCGTCATTTAAAAAATAAACTATTGTTACTTTATCGCACATGAAATTCCCATTTTTGCACAATCTAATAAAAGGATTTCAAAATAATAAAGAGGTGATTTCTATGTTTCGTAGAAAAAGAAGAACTAACCCATTAATCTTCACTATTTCAGCAATCGGAGTCGGGGCATTAGCATATTATGTTACGAAAGAAGCAATGGAGAAAGAGGAGAGCACTAACGGAGATATGATGAAGGAAGCATTGCTCGCCGAGTTAGGAAATATTGATTTGTGAAATGTGATGGAATATGATAGAAATAGAAGCTAAAAAGAGAAGAAGATAATGGGTAGAAAAACAGCAAGAAGATCTGTATTAATCGTTTCGCTTATTTTTCTTTTTAGCTCCATTTCAGCAAGTGCCGTCTATGACGGAAATATTAAAGGGGGAATAGGGATGTCAAATCAGCAAGCAGCAGTAAAAAAGCTACCTGCAAGAAATGAAATTGACCCGAAGGATACTTGGAGATTAGAAGATATTTTTCCGACTGATGAAGCATGGGAAAAAGAATTTAATCAAATAAAGGAAGCATTGCCTCAAATCGGTGAATATAAAGGTAAGCTTGGAGAATCTGCAGACGTCCTATATGATGCACTAACATATCAAGACTCAGTAATGGAGAGGCTGGGTAAGCTTTATACATACGCACATATGCGCTACGATCAGGATACAACGAATTCTTTCTACCAAGGCTTAAATGATAGAGCAACAACACTTTATACACAAGCATCAAGCATTTCTTCTTATATTGTTCCAGAAATTCTTGCGATTGAAGAAGAAAAGCTAAAGTCATTTTTAAATGAGAAAAAGGAATTAAAATTATATGAGCATTCATTAAATGAGATTAATCGTGAGCGCCCGCACGTTTTATCTGCTGAGCAAGAAGCATTATTAGCTGAAGCTTCTGAAGTTTTAGGATCTTCAAGCAATACATTCGGAATGCTTAATAATGCGGATTTAACATTTCCAGCAATTAAAGATGAGAATGGGAATGAAGTGGAAATTACTCATGGAAGATATATTCGCTTTTTGGAAAGCGAAGACCGCCGTGTAAGAGAAGACGCTTTTAAAGCTGTTTATAAAACATACGGTGATTTTAAAAATACGTTTGCAAGTACACTTAGCGGTGCAGTGAAAAAAGATAATTTCAGAGCTCGTATTAGAAATTATGAGTCAGCAAGACATTCGGCATTAAGCAGTAATAATATTCCGGAAGAAGTATATGACAATCTTGTCAGCACGATTAACGAGCATTTAGACTTATTGCAGCGGTATGTTAAGCTTCGCAAAAAGGTTCTAAATTTAGATGAAGTCCATATGTACGATCTTTATACACCACTAGTGAAAGATACGAAAATGGAAGTAACATATGAAGAGGCAAAAGATTATCTTCTTAAAGGCTTAGAACCACTTGGCGAAGAGTATGTATCAGTATTAAAAGATGGCTTTGAAAATCGCTGGGTCGATGTACATGAAAACAAAGGAAAAAGAAGTGGTGCCTATTCTTCAGGTACGTATGGCACAAATCCTTATATTTTAATGAACTGGCAAAATAATGTGAATGATTTATTTACACTTGCACATGAATTTGGCCATTCTATGCACAGCTACTATACGAGAAAAACACAGCCTTATCCATATGGTGATTATTCTATTTTTGTTGCAGAAGTTGCATCCACGTGTAACGAAGCGCTTCTAAATGATTATTTATTAAAAACAATTGATGATGAGAAAAAACGTCTGTATTTGCTTAATCATTTCTTGGAAGGATTCAGAGGAACTGTTTTCCGTCAAACGATGTTTGCTGAATTTGAACATCTTATCCATAAGAAAGCACAAGACGGTGAACCTTTAACACCTGAATTGTTAACGAAAACTTATTATGATTTAAATAAAAAGTATTTTGGTGATGATATTGTTGTCGATGAGGAAATTGGTTTAGAATGGGCAAGAATTCCACACTTCTACTATAATTACTATGTGTATCAGTATGCGACAGGATATAGCGCGGCAACAGCACTTAGCAAGCAAATATTAGAAGAAGGTGAGCCGGCAGTAGAAAGATATTTAAATTATTTAAAAGCTGGAAGCTCGGATTATCCAATTGAAGTATTGAAAAAAGCCGGTGTTGATATGACATCAAAAGAACCAATTGAAGAAGCATTAAAAGTATTTGAAGAAAAGTTAAATGAGATGGAAGAACTGTTAGTAAAACTGGATAAGTAAATGTAAAAAAGGAATGCTAATTTGCATTCCTTTTTAAAATCCTTTAAATGTTTTTCGATGATTAACCATATACAATGTCCATAAAATTGCGATGAATAGTAATGGTGAAGTGATATAAATCGGAAAAATCTCCATTAAGGCTAAAAGATTAAGGAAAAATAAGATGATAATAGAAACAAAGCTTATAATAATCCATTTTGCTTTCAATGCTTGCCCCTCCTCATTTTATTATATATGAGGAGAAAAAGGAGTTTATCCCTATTTGAAAAAGAAGCAAGAGGGAAAAAGTTGAGGTTGGCGACTAAATTATGACATATTTATGAACAAAAGATAGATCTCTTTCAAAAGTCGACAAAATTTGATATACTTTAGTCAGTGAAATTAATCACATTAAACATTTACCCCTTTGTTTGACCGTGAAAAATTTCTCCCATCCCCTTTGTTGTCGTTAAGACATAGAGAGACTTCGTTACGAAAACGGAGTCTTTTTTCTTTTTTATCTGCATAAAACCCTTCTCTTTTATAACTGCAAGCAGCTTATCTTACATATATTTCAAAATGGTATATAAGGAAATTTGTCGAACGAATATTTTAAGTGTATAGATGGAATAATGATTATCTTCCTTGTATTCAAATGTTTGAAATAAAGGGACAACTTAATATATTGGTGACAGGGAAAAAAACAATATAATAGAAAAAAATTTAAGGAGAAAATAAATAGTGAAAATACAGGTGCTTATTTATATATATCTAGCTATTGCTCTCATCGTGAGCAGAATCCCTATTTTAAAAATTTATACGGCTCTTTGTAATACGCTCATTCACGAAGTATTCCATGTTATATGTGCTGCATTATTAAGCGGGAAAATATTTCATAAGATTATATTAAATAATGATGCCTCAGGGCTTGCGGCGACAACTGTTAATTCTAAGTTTGCAAGGATCGTTATTGCCTATGCAGGCTATACAGGCTCATCGTTCACAGCGGTAGCGTTATTTTATTTAATAAATAAAGGTTATTTTCATATGATTATTTCTTTTTTTATTGTTCTTAGTATTATTTCTATCCTATTATGGATAAGAAATGTTTATGGATTTGTATGGGGAATATCACTCATTCTTTTATTAAGTTTTCTTATCTATAAAAATTATGAGGTACTCATTATCCATACAAGCATATTTCTATCAGCTGTTATTCTTCTTCAGTCTATATTTTCTGCTTTTGCTGTATGTAAATTAAGTTTTATCCGCCGTAAGGATGCTGGAGATGCTACGAGCTTGGCGAGAGCAACATTCATTCCGGCTGCTGTGTGGGGTATTGTATTTTTTGCTCAGTCACTTTATGCGGGATACTTCGTAATGAAACATTTTTTAATATAATTTGTCATAAGCGTGTAAGGTAAGCAAAGTTGCCTGCCGCTTTTTTATCCCAGCCTTAACGGGCAATAAGACTCCCA
>NZ_BCVG01000119.1 GCF_001591625.1 Metabacillus fastidiosus NBRC 101226 | reverse complement strand
TAAATTATCTCGATTATACCGTATAATTGTCAAATAAGAATAAATACAAAGGCTTGTAACCACTTCTATTTAAAAAACGGGTGGAAAGACCCACCCGATTTTACTTACTTTCTTGACCTGCAACAGATTTTGCAATCATAATCATTTCTTCTTCTGTTAAATCATCTGATGCCAGCATATAATCGACGCCAGCATTTGTCCATGTTAGGGAATGTTCATTAAGTCCTCCAATTGTAAATCCTAAGTCAACAATTTCCCCATTCATAAAAGTAGAAGATGACGCAGATGCTGGTGTTGCAATTTCCGTACTTTCCTGAATTAATGTAAATGATTTTTCTCCATCAACATCACCGTATGTTAAAATAACTCGCTTCCCATTTTTAGTTTCCATTTCCTTTTCTTCCAATAATTTAACTCCTGTTGGCTGTTCAAGCGGGTATTTCACAGCAAATGGCTCTCTTTCTCCTGAAGCTAATGTAGGCACTTCGATTTGTGCACTTGACATATTTTTATCCACATCAAATGAGTTTTTATCAAATGATGTATTAAACTCAAATTTTAAAAACTCAACAACTACTAAAGGATTTCTATCCGTATCTAGTACTTTTACACTAGCAGGTGATAATTCCTTTTTATTAAAAGTAATTTCTTGCATTGGCAGCATTTTATTATTTTGGTAATTTGTTTTCGTTTCAAAAATATATTGATTTTTATCATTTGCTGTAAATTTCGCTTCCGGATCTTCTAACACATCTTTCACTAACGATTCAAAAAGATAGGCTTGACTGCTATTTTGCGGCCAATCACTTTGGAAACGGAAACTTTTATTAAGCGCTGGTGTTAAGACAAACACCCCTTCATCATTACGTAGAATCATTTGGCTCTGATCTCTTGCCGCATTTTTTAAATGTACTCGGTAGTATGTCGGCGTTTTATGCCAAATCTCCACTTCATACACTTGCTCTTCGTTTCCTGTTTGCAGTGTCATTTTCGCTTCTGCCTTATAGCCTGACATTTCTTTCACCTTTTTATCTAATGATTCCACGACATCTGTTTGTGATCTTTCCCCACAACCAGCTAATACAATAATTGTGAGAATCCCTATGAAAAATAAAACAATTTGCTTCCTCACTTTATTCAGCCCCTTTTGTCTCATATAACTTCCAAAGAGAGTTAGTCCTCTCTCCTATCGCAATACCAAATATATGAGACAAACTTATCGAATATGCAACTAAGAAGAGACAAGTATCAATTGAGTACAGCTTAAATAAAAACCAGTATGTCATGCGAAACAGCGACATACTGGTTTTTATTTAAAATTCATTACCCTATCCTTAAATTATTTTTTCGATAATAACTTGTGCTGCCGCGTACTCACGGCTATGTGTAATGGAAAGATGAATATTATGTAAATGCTCTTCTTCTACTTTAATAATTGGCTTTCCTCTTCTATTGTTTATTACCTCAATATCATGGAAGCTAAAATCTTCGCCAATTCCAGTTCCCAGCGCTTTTGCATATGCTTCCTTTGCTGCAAATCTGCCTGCCAGAAACTCTACTTTTCTTTCTTTTGACAAATCTGAGAATTTCTCAATTTCATTGATTGTTAAAATGCGTTTTATAAACCCAGGCTGTCTGTCAACAATTCTTCTAATTCGGTCCAGTTCAATAATGTCCAATCCTATTCCTAAAATCATTTATATCCCCCCGCATTTTAGTACTATTTTTATTTATTATTTCATATTCGTGTTAATATATCGATAAGAACATCTCATTCACAACTTAAAGGAGCTTAAGCAATGTTTACACGAACAGAAAGCTTTCAAACATTTATACGATTGTATCCTATTGTCTCTATAATCGCCGCCATCCATGCTCTGATCTGGCTGTTTTTCCAAATCCCAATTGCTCCAGTTGTTATCCTTTTCAACCTGCTAAGCGGCTATAATGCAGCAATTGCAGATGGAGAATACTGGCGCCTTCTTACTCCTGTTTTTCTGCATATTCATTTTGGACATGTCCTTTTCAATACTATTTCTTTAATTTTATTTGCACCTGCATTAGAAAAAATATTAAAAAAAGCAAAATTTATCTTTGTATATTTAGGTGCCGGAATTATCGCTAATATTGCAACATATTTAATTGAACCGATAGACTATGCACATATCGGCGCCTCTGGAGCTATTTTCGGTTTATTCGGGGTCTATTTATTTATGATTTATTTCCGAAAAGGAATGATGGACCGTTCCAATTCACAAATCATTTTAAGTATCTTAGTTATCGGCTTAATTATGACATTTGTTAACAGTGATATTAATGTTATAGGCCATCTGTTTGGATTTATTGGCGGGTTTATACTAGCACCCCTCGTTATAAAAAAACCGAAAAATTATTTTTACTAAAATGAAAAGAGTACAGATAACCGTACTCTTTTCTTATTTTTCCACTCTGTACCATTCTTCAATCTTCCTTACATCTTCCTCTTCCACATCTTTCAGTAAATATCGGCTTCCCGCTATACCAGCTTTAATTGTTGTTGAGATCGTTTGAAGCTTAGCTCTTTTTTGGAAGAAGGACGTTCGATATTCGATCAATTGCATTCTCTTCTTATGCATAAAAACAGTTGTTTTTGAAATTTTTCGAAAACGCATAACGAGTTGATTGTCCACTATACTCCAACCTGCATCCTTATAAGAGAAATAACCATTTAAACTCCCTAATAAAATGAGAAGTAAAGAAAAGTACCCCCACGGCTGGAAGAAGATACAGAGCGGGATAGCAATAATAATCCATGGCATAACTGCCCGAAACAGATACCTTCTCATCGATCTTTTCGGAAGCTTGTTAAAATTATTTTGCCATGTAAATTCCGGTGTAAACTCACTTAGTAGCTGTGGAATGAGCTTCTTCTTTACAACTGGAAACAGCATTGTTGAAGAAGTCGGGTTCTCTAAATTACCTCCCGCGCTCTCAATATAAACAGTCGCATAGCCAAAAAATTGTCTTATTACATTTTCTGAAACCCTAATTGCCTGAATTCGATTTTTCGGAATAATAGATTGACGCTTTTCTAAAAGGCCGCTCGTAATAATAAGATCATCATCTACTTTTTTCACTGTGAAAAATGCATATTTTATTAGAACACCAACCATGCTTAATATCCATGCAATAATTAGAATACCAATTCCTAAAAGAAGATATATCGTCATACTTGTGTCTTCGGGAATATGAATATGAGAGAAAATTTCTTCAAGCGGGATAATATCATCAAGCTGCGAAACAAGTGCAAAACCCGCAGATAATACGACACCTACCCCGCTTGATGTTGATCCGGTAATAATTAAATCTTTCACTCTCATTCGGAAGCTTGTATTTTCTACTACTTGCTGTTCATCATTTTCCTGAATACTGTTTCCTTTTTTATGTAATGCGACTACTTCTCTTATTAAATCTGCATCTTCTCTTCGAATAGCAGCTAATCCAACCTCAGCTTCCATTCCACCTCCAGCTGTCTCAATTTCTACTTTAACAAGCTTAAATAATCGTTGAATAATGCCTGCACTCTCATTAATATTTTGAATTCTTTCAATTGGAATATAGCGCTTTTTCTTTACGAAAATACCATATTCAATTCTTATTTCCCCTTCTTCTATACGGTATGTGAATTTCATCCAGCTAAAGAAACTGCCGACAAGAAGAGCAAATATCAATACGATAAATCCAATCGTCAATATCGTTTTTATCATCCCTTCACTGCCAACAAAAAGAATGAATATAGCAGGAAGCACAAGATCTTTTAATCTCTTAATAAATGTTAAAATGACTCCTATAGGATGAATTCGTTTCGGTTTACATATCATCATCAGTCACCCTGGCTAATTTTGAAATATAATCTCTGAGCATATCTGCTTCCTCTAACTCTAATGCGGGAATTTCATGAACAGTTGCCGCTGTGGAAATTTGAATAGATGCGAGCTGATATTTTCGTAATAAAGGACCTTGATGTGTATCAACATGCTGAACTCTAACAAGTGGAATAAGCACCCTTTTTATAACGAGAACGCCATGCTGCAGTTCAATTTCATGCTCATGCACTTCATATCTCCATATGCGATGCCTTATAGTTGGAATAATAAATGTAATCAAAATAGCTATTACAATCCATAAAACGGCTATTGCACCGATAAACCAATAGGAAAATTCCAAAAAGTAAATTCCTACTGATAGGCCAGCCGCTATTAGTAAATAAATAAATGATTGAATCATACCGCTCATTTTCCAAACAGTTAATGCTTTTAAGCTTATTTTATTTTCCGGAGCTTTCCTCATCTTCTTCCCCCCTTATGATGTATACGATTGAAATATGAACTAGTTTCATTTTTTAGGCAGAAATTGAAACTAGCCCATCGTTAGAATTGCTCATTCAATATGGGATAAAAATTCATAACAGGATAAGTATAACAAAAAACAGGCTGACTTTAATTAGTCATCCTGTTTTTATACTTACTTATTTATTTGAATTAGAGTAGCGTCGTTTGCTATTCCCGCCGCTTTTGCTCTTTTGTCCATAGAAACGGCCTTTGTTAGCTCCGCCGCCTGAACTGCGTTGAGAATCACCGCGTCTTCTGTTATTAGATGAACGGTTTTTATGTGATTTTGAGAAAGCCGGCGGCTCATCTGTTAATTTTACATTTGCTGTATTAGGTTCTTTTGTCATCAGCTTAATTGCTGCTGCAAGAACTGTTTGCGCATCGAATTCTTCAAGTAAATTCTCAGCTGTACGCTTATAAAATTCTAAGTTTTCATTTTCAATTGTAGAACGAAGTTTTTCGCTGGCTAACTGCTGTTGGCTTTCAATTGCCTCATCAAGAGTCGGCGGCTTCATTCGATCCATTTTTTTCTTTGTTGTTCTCTCGATATTTTTTACGATGTCCATTTCTCTTGGTGTTACAAAAGTCATTGCCATACCAGTTTTACCCGCACGGCCCGTTCTTCCGATTCGGTGTACATAGCTTTCCGGATCTTGTGGAACGTCAAAATTATATACATGTGTTACACCTGAAATATCAAGTCCACGTGCTGCAACGTCTGTTGCAACGAGTACTTCAATCGCACCTTCTTTAAATTTGCGTAAAGTAGACATACGTTTTGCCTGTGTTAAATCACCGTGGATTCCTTCTGCTGTATAACCTCTTAAAGTTAACGCTTCAGAAAGCTCATCTACACGTCTTTTCGTACGTCCGAAAACAATCGCAAGTTCTGGTGATTGAATATCAAGCAGTCTTGTTAGTACATCGAATTTTTTCTTTTCATGAACATCTAAATAATACTGAGTAATATTTGGAACAGTCATTTCTTTTGCTTTTACTTTTACAAGCTCAGGATTAACCATGAACTTTTCTGCAATTCGACGAATCGGATCCGGCATTGTTGCAGAGAAAAGCAATGTTTGTCTTTCTTTCGGTACATTTGAAAGGATTGCTTCAATATCCTCGATAAAGCCCATGTTTAACATTTCATCAGCTTCGTCCAGTACGATCGTATGAACAGAGCCAAGCTTTAATGTCTTACGGTTAATATGGTCAATTAAACGTCCTGGTGTTCCTACAATAATATGAGGATTTTTCTTTAATGCACGAATTTGGCGATTAATATCTTGACCACCGTAAATCGGCAGCACGCGTGAGCGTTTATGATAACCGATTTTATATAATTCTTCAGACACTTGAATCGCAAGCTCACGTGTCGGTGCAACGACAAGCGCTTGAATGTTTTCATTTTTCATATCAATTTTCTCAATAAGAGGAATTCCGAAAGCAGCTGTTTTACCCGTACCAGTTTGTGCTTGACCGATTACATCTTTGTTTTGTAAACCAAGAGGAATCGTTTGAGCCTGTATTGGTGACGGCTCCTCAAAACCCATTTTACTAATTGATTGCATAAGTGCCGAACTTAAATTTAAATCTTGAAACGTTATTGTCAATGTTTTCATACTCCTTTTTTACTTTTGCTGTAAATATTTACAGACTTCACTAGTAAACTTGACAATTTTCCAAGTCGCATACGTAATCAGAAAAGCGTAAGTGCTCTGATCAGCTTCGATAAGCATAAGATAATCCAGAATAGATGGTGTTCTTCACCTTCTGACTATGGAAACATTTACAAGTCGATAAGCTGAGCATTTACGCTAAACACAAACGCTTAGTTAAAATAAATCTTAACTGTTTTATTGTTGAAAATATATATAACCGTCTACTACTTGGTTTACACTATCGTTATTGTATCCAACAAAATTGGATAGACGGTGTTTCTTTTGTCTACTTAATTGTTAAACACAAAAAATGCCCTTTTCCAATCAAAGGGCAGCAGTTTACATATTTAAAGCCCGCAAACACTTTGAATCTAATCATACCATTACAAAAGGATGATTACAATATGACCTTGTAATAATAGTTTACCCACTTATAAGAATTTCAACACGATATTTTTATTACAGGATCGACTCAACGACCTGCTCAAGCCTCATACCGCGAGAAGCCTTCACTAATACAATATCGCCTGATGCAAGCTTCTTTTTTAAGTCCGCAATCAATTCCTCTTTATCATGAAAATGCAATACCCGCTCACCAGGTATATTTTTTTTTGCACCAGCAGCAATTTCTTCGCCAAGCTTGCCATATGCATATACATATGCAATTTCTTTTTCGTTAATCTTTTCACCAACCTGCTGATGGAATAGCTTCTCATCTTCACCAAGCTCAAGCATATCACCTAAAACAACAATTTTTTTATTGAATCCTTGAAGGTCCTCAAGAAGCTGAATTGCTGCATTCATGGAAGTTGGACTTGCATTATAGGCATCATTTATAACAGAAACATTATTTTCCGCCTGAACGAGCTCTAAACGCATTCCTGTTATTTCAATCTTATTTAAACCAGTAGCCATATTTTGCTCATCAACGGAAAAATATTTACCGACAGCAAAAGCAGCTAAAGCATTATTTACATTATGTTTTCCAAGCACCGGAATGAAATACTCATTTCCAGCTACAGCAAATGACGTCCCATTAATCTTTTGGTTTATACCAGTTGCAAAATAATCGTTTTCAGCTGTTTCACCAAATGTAACAGTTCTTATACTTAAGTCCTTTACCCCTTCTTTTAATAACGGTTCATCTCCGTAATAAATAAGGGTACCATCTTCTTTCAGTCCCTTTGTAATTTCCAGCTTCGCTTCCGCAATGCCTTCTCTTGAACCTAAATCCATTAAGTGTGCCTCACCGATATTCGTAATAACCGCAACATCTGGTCTGCCAATCGCAGAAAGAAGTTCAATTTCTCCCTTTCCGCTCATACCCATTTCCAATATAGCAATTTCTGTTTCTTCGGGCATTGATAAAATCGTCAGCGGAAGTCCAATATGATTATTAAGATTGCCCTTTGTTTTATGAATTTTATATGTAGTTGCTAAAACAGATGAGATCATATCTTTTGTCGTCGTTTTCCCATTACTTCCTGTAATACCGACAACTTTTATATTAAGCTCATCACGATAAGATTTTGCTAAACCTTGTAACGCTCCTAACGTATTATCAACAAAAAGGACAGGTACATTTTGAGGCGGATTCGGTTCATTTTTATCCCAAATAATTGCCGCAGCTCCCAGTTCTATTGCTTTCTCAGCAAATGTATGACCATTAAAATTTTCACCAACGAGAGGGATATATAAATTATTCTCTTGAATTTGTCTCGTATCTGTCGAAATTCCATTAATATGAATGGATTCATCTCCGCTTTGCAGATGCGAACCAGAGATCATCTTATGTATTTCTTTTAACGAACGCTTTATCATATCTCTTTACTCCTTTCAAAAAAGGGTCAGACCCTGCAAGCAGTATATAAAGAGAGCTCTACATAATTTGCAGGGTCAGACTCTTAGACAGCCTGTTCTATTAAAATGTATGTTTAATTTGCTGCTTTATTTCATGTCTTTCAATCGCAAGCTGAACGAGCTTTTCAATTAATTGCGGATACTCTACACCTGCATGCTTCCATAAAAGCGGGAACATACTGAATGGAGTAAAGCCCGGCATTGTATTTACCTCATTTATAAGGAATTCACCATCATTTGTTAAGAAGAAATCGGCGCGTACAAGTCCGGATCCATCAATTGCTTTGAATGATCTGATTGCCATTTCTTTAATATTTTCATACTCACTTTCTGATATACTCGCTGGAATAATAAGATCTGTATCCCCATCTTCATATTTTGCCTTATAATCATAAAATTCTTTTTTCGGAGCAATTTCACCAACGACAGAACATGAAGGCTCATCATTTCCGATAACACCTATTTCAATTTCACGACCGATAATCGCTTCTTCAATAATAATTTTACGGTCGAACTCAAACGCTTCCTTAAATGCATTTATTAAACCAGCACGGTCATTACACTTGTTAATACCAACACTTGAACCTAAATTAGCTGGTTTAACAAAGCAAGGATAGCCGAGCTTTTCTTCTACTTCTTTATATGCAGCTTCTGAATCTTTTTCCCAGTCATTTTTAATAAATGCAACAAACTCTGCTTGTGCTAAGCCAGCTTGTGCGAATAAATGCTTCATTACTACTTTATCCATTCCTGCTGCAGAAGCTAGTACACCATTTCCGACATAAGGTAAATTTAAAAGCTCTAACATTCCCTGAACTGTTCCATCTTCTCCATTTGGCCCATGCAGAAGCGGGAAAATAACATCAAGTTGTTCTCCTGACTGTTCGGTTGGAAAGAGCTCCTTATTAAAGGATAGCGGAGACACTTCATCGCCAGAATTATTAAGCTCTAATTCTTTTACATCCTGAGCAGGTTCGCTTAATTTCTCGCCGCGGATCCATGCTCCCTCTTCTGTAATATAAATCGGATATATATCAAATTTATTCATATCTAAAGCTTTAATAACAGCAAGCGCTGTTTGTAAAGAAACTTTATGTTCAGCAGATTTCCCACCATAAATAAGTCCTAATTTTGTCTTCACTCTTAACTTCCCCCTCGGTTCATTCATCTTTATCATTCTATCACTTTCCAATTCATTTGTTATCGTTATTCATCATTTTCTTCATACGTTTCGAACCGTTAGCCGTCTTTATGAAGGTGAATAAGAATTCGTTCCCTTTCATTCATGATTTTGTCAGTTTTCGGCTACCCTAACATCGTAGACCTTGTTATATAATAAAAAAGAATATATAAAGGAGGGATTGCATTGGAAAAAATCAGCTCAGAACAACAATTTTATGATTTAATCAATGGCAGCGAAGCAGTACTCGTTAAATTTTTTGCAGGCTGGTGCCCTGATTGCACAAGAATGAATATGTTTATCGGTGAGATTTTAGAGGAATACAGCGACTATAAATGGTTCGAAATAGATAAAGACGAATTCCCTGAAATCTCGGAAAAAAATCAAGTAATGGGAATTCCAAGTATCTTAATCTTTAAAAATGGAGAGAAACTTGCTCATCTACATAGTGCAAATGCAAAAACACCAGAGCAGGTGCAGGAATTCTTAAAAGAAAATTTAGCATAATTGCAAAACAGGCTTTTCTGTAATGGAAATGCCTGTTTTTTTACTTTTAGCAATTTAGAAAAAGAACTTTAGTACTACTTTTATTCAAAACAAGACTGGTAAAGTAAATTTCACCATAAAGAATTAGGAATAAACGCACTCGATAGAAAGTATTTTTTAGTATAATTTGTTAATATAGGTAAATTAAATCTATTTAAAAGGAGAATTGTTTTGAAGAATAAAATATTAATAATGACATTATTTACTGTTTTATTAGTTAGTAGTCTTCTGCCTAATGCGGCTGCAGCTTCGACAAGCTTTCTAATGAATACGAAAAAAAACTATACATACACTCTGTATGAGCAAAAAAACAAACATAACAGATCGTCTATGACTGCGACTTTCACTGGCAAAATAAATGGCAGTGATCTATGGTATTACAAATTTGCAGGCGACTTCTTCCAAAAATTATATTTACAGGATGATTACGGTTTAGAATCAGCTTATACAGAGCTGAAATTTCCGCTCGTAAAAGGTGCAGAGTGGAAAAAGGACAATGCAACAGCACGGATCATTTCATTGAATAATACTGTTAAAACTCCGGCAGGGACATTTTCTAATTGTGTATTAGTAGAAACAACATACAATGCTTCTAATAAAGACGTTGCTTATTATGCTCCTGGACACGGCCTGATCAAACTTCAAAGCGGCAGTGGAGTAACAATGGAAGTATCAAAAATTGAAAATGCACATTACGGTCGTGTGCTTATTAAAGAAAAAGGCATACCGATGTATAATCCAAAAGGAAAAGTCCATAGAACACTTGCAAAAGGGGAAGGACTTAAAGTATTCAAAGAAAATGCAAGCTCATATGATGTTGGCGGAGGATATTATGTAAAGAAAAGTAAAGCTACATTATTCTACACTGGCTTTGTTTACAGTAAGAAACAACAGCTGGACATTTACGCACCTAATGGGAAACTTCATAGAAAAACTCGTGTCGGTGAGACAATAAGAGTGTATAGCTTTGAAAATGGCCATTACCAAGTAGGCGGAGGATACTATATTCCTGCTGATATCCATGTTCAATACGATAGATAATTGCCTGAAAGAGGTTGGACTCAAATTATGAGACGACCTCTTTTTTTTACATCTGTAGATAAAGTGAAACTTCCATC
>NZ_BCVG01000118.1 GCF_001591625.1 Metabacillus fastidiosus NBRC 101226 | reverse complement strand
TTACTGCCCGTTAAGGCTGGGATAAACAAAGTATCTTTGTATTAACCCTCTATTTAAGAAAACTCTCACATGAGGTTTTTTTCTTCTTTCTTATATTACTTTTCGTTAACTAATCTTTAGATTAAATTCGTGTATAGGTTCGTTATAAAAATAAGAAACAGAAAATGGATAAGGCAGGAATAGTTTTGAAAGAATTAATGATTTTGCTCAAAAATGTTACACTTGATCGATTACTCTTTTACCATTCTTTTTAAACAATGTTGTACCTGCTCAGATGTACTGAATATTAAACTTAAAAAGGATCGCTGGCGGGCGATCTTTTTTAACAGCTGACTTTTTCATTATTTTAAGTGAGGAGCTTTTAATATTAAATATCCATTCCGTTATTTATCATAATATTAGAAGATGGTGAATTATAGGAATGTAAAAGATATTTCAAATTAATATTAGATACTATTTTAAAAATAATTGCTAAAAAAAGAACAAAGCTTACAAATGCTGTTACAAACCAAAATATTGAATTGTCAGCATTTATCATACCTAAGCTAAACAGTACAAATAATAATTCAGCAATAGTTGCCAGGCCAATGTTTTTAAATATTTTACTCAACTCCTGTTATATGTTTACAGTTAATTACGTTACAGCTAATAAAAAATTTCAAAAAGATAAGAAGATTAAGTAGTCTTCCTATCTTTAAACCAAGTCATTTTATTTTCTGTTTTGTTGTAAAAGCAGAGCTAATCTGTTAGCTATAACTTTTTTCCTTTTCTTTTTTTGAAACAAAGTTTTGATGTAAAAAAACATGATTTCACCTCATTAAAGAATAAAAAAGCGTTGTGAATGATCAAAACATATTTAAATTCAATTTTGTTAAAATATATTAGATTTTATATTTTAGCAGAGAAAAAGACAAAATCAATCATTTTTCGACAGAATAATAGTTATTTCTACCTATAAAAATATCACAAAAAGTTTTATCTCTATTATTTTATAGTGTTAATTTACTATAAAAACTCTAACAGCTAAACAGAAGAAAGGTTTAGTTCAATATAAAAGTTCACCTCTAAATAAGAACCTGAAAATGAATATTACAAAATGGCCGTTAGAAAGTAATTAATGTTTAGCTTGTGGTATTAATGAAGCAAATTTTAAGGGAATTTTCAAATGAAAGTTCGGGTATTCCGATTATAAGTGCAACTATAATTTGACTGCTATGTTAGTACTGTTGTTAACTTTCAAGAATGACACGAGTATCATAAAGATTTTAATGACAACATTATCCACTAATCCAAGAAGAAAATAAAAATTACAAAAAGTAATAAAGAGAGCAAAGAGTTATATTGATATCTAATATATTGAAGGTGCCTAATTACCAAAGTAATAGATACTGAGTGTAAAGATAATTGTGAAGAGATCAAAGCGGAAATAGCAGTTACAGTAAAAATTTTCGAACGTAAAGTTTCTTCTTTAAAAGATTTGTTTTCACTTTCCAAGTATAATCACTCCAAATAAATTTCATTATTAATTTGAATACGATTATTATCAATTGTACTTATCAATGATTAGAGAAGGAAAACATGGTCTTTTTGTATCAGTTTATTAAACTGTTCTATCTAAATATAGCAGTATTTAATAGGGTTTCTCCAACCACTTATTTACAACTAATTATACTATAGATAATAAAGAATTTAACTTTTATTTTATGAAATCTTATCAGTCGAAATGAAAAGAAGATACCGACTATGAAAGTATCTTCTTTTTTATCGCATATCACTTTTTCAAAAATCTCCTAATCAAACTCATTACAAGGGAAAGTAGTGTATAGAGTAGTACCAAGATAAAGAAGCTTTCATTGAAAACAGAGAAAGTTAAAATGGTATTACAAACTATTTTTTAATCAGTAAATAACCTATAATGGAAGCTAGAACTACATTTTAGTTGGAATTATTCATTATTCTTTATTTCTAATGTGATAAAATGGAAATTAAATAAATGAAATTAAATAGGATAATTGTATTGAAGCGGAAAGAATGGCATGCACGGTTGATATTGATGATGTCATATTATATATGCCTATAATCAATACATAAATCAAAAGAAAGATGTAGGAATAAAACATGAAAAAATTCCTTTGATAGAACGATCAGAAATAATGTAAAATAATGGTTTTAAATACAGAGCTTTATTTAATAAGGGGGAAAATAAATATGGAAGCTAGTAAGTCTAATGTTGGATATACACTATTCCAACCGGTCGGGTTTCATCATGAATTTACTCATATTGATTTAATGAAACAGCAAGTAGCCGGAACTGTTTCGTATAGAGGAAAAGTATATATGACTGTTATTGTAAATATAAAAACAGATACTGTACAAGTAGAAGGAAGCATTGATGATTTAAGTGATGTAAATATAGATGAAAATTCTTATATTGAAATGTTTAAACATCAGGCAATATTTCTTATTCAGAATAATATTTCCAATCCAAAACAGTATTATGATGAATTTTGAGACTAAGCTTTTACCTGTTTAATTATTTTGGAATATAGAATAACAAGCCAGCCGCGCTAACTTGTTATTAAGTTAGATCTTTTTTTTTCACAGACCACTGTGTGGAGGAATTAGTATGTTTGTTTAATTTTTGCGCCAATAACTGTGCAGAAGAGAAGTCATTAAAAATTTTATCTAAATGACTATTTGAGTCCTTTAATGTTTCTATTGTTCCATTGATGTTCCGTATTAATATGAACATATCGGTCACCCCTTCAACTTTTTAATTTGCATCCAAATTTGTTAAAAGCTATGCTATATAAATTTTAAAAAACTATATAGCTTTTAAGTAAAATTAATATAATAAATACTTATAATGGGAGTGAAGTATGTAATCTTTGGATGTTGATTTATCTTGATTACTTCTAGATTTATGATCTTATAATAATTATATAAGAAAAGTAAGCGATTACAAGGATAGGAAAGACCTATTTAGATGTAAAAAAAAGTAAATTAAATTTTGTTTCTTACAATATCATATCCGTGCTTGATGGGATTCAAACTAACCCTTATAGCTCTTGGTCTGAACGTAGTTTATATCATTTATTTAGTTCGTCTATCGTGTATCAGAAAGTTAAAAATGTATAGTTCTTAAGTAACATTCTATTTGAATTCTTATAAGTATAATGGGTTTTGTTTTATATGGTAGAAATGTAAAAATTAAATGAATTAATTGAGAGGAAGGGGATTATTAAATGAATGCGTATCGAATTTGAAAATCCTTTTTTCTATATTTAAAACATGATAGGTCCTTTTAAAATGTAAACAAAAAAATAGAGAGACTGTCAAAACACACAGCCTCGACCTCTCACCATAACGGTTCGTCTTTATTAGTTAATTTTAAAAATAATGGCATAATGGATAGCGTTATAAGCACGAAAGCAATTTCTAGCCATAATACAGAAGTTAGAGATAAATGGAACATCACAGAAAATGGAAGAATGAGAATGGGAAGACAAAAAAATAAAGACATTCTAGTTCTTGAAGACCTACTTTGATATTGAATTTCTCCACAATGATTGCATTTCATACTGTTTCGGAATGTTAATAAGTTTTTTAATGAGTCAAACCAAGACCATTTTCTTGTGCAGTTCTGACAAACAGGCATATTGAACCCTCTCTTTCTTAGGGATTTTCTATTTAATATTTATACGTTCTTAACGACTGATAAGTTTCGTTTTCTTAATGAACTTGTACATCTTCTCTCCATTAAAGCAAATAATTATAAAGTTTAAATTTCATCTAATCCCTGTTCCAGTTTGTTTTTAAATATATAAGATTAAAAATTATCATCCGGATGATAATTTTTGGGTAATAAAGGAGTAAAGGAATTTCTCGAATAAAAGATGTTAAAAATCAACTTTTTATGTTCGTTAATAAAAGGAGGTTAAGCATGAATTATTCAAAAACTCTTTATAAGCAGTTAATAAAAGAAAGTGAATTGAATATAGGGAAAGAACTGGTTATTGTTTGTGTAGGAACGGACAGGTCTACCGGAGATTCCTTAGGACCTTTGGTTGGAACATATCTATCTGAAATGAATATTAAAAATTTTATTGTTTATGGAACGATTGAAGAGCCTGTTCATGCAGTTAATCTTCAAGAAACAATGGATTTAATAAATAAAAGGCATAGTGATCCATTTGTTATTGCTATTGATGCATGTTTAGGAGCGGCCAAGTCCGTAGGAGAAATTTCATTTATAAAAGAGCCACTGAGACCAGGAGAAGGAGTAGGAAAAAAGCTTC
This sequence comes from Metabacillus fastidiosus NBRC 101226, assembly GCF_001591625.1. Lineage (GTDB taxonomy): Bacteria > Bacillota > Bacilli > Bacillales > Bacillaceae > Metabacillus > Metabacillus fastidiosus. The sequence goes on along the minus strand of NZ_BCVG01000118.1, from coordinate 6,549 downwards.
CGTCGATAGGAGTTTGTTCTATTACCGGGGTAGTCAATGTAAGCGGACATATGGAAATGCTCGTTCTTCAAAATACAAGACTAGCTGTTGTAATGAAGATGGCTAAAGAAATAGCGGAAATTATTAGACTAACAGATTATTATTTAACTAATAAATACTATAAAGAAATAGCTGCAGCAAAGTTGTAAGCTGAAATATCAGGTGTATAGGACTTACATATGCCGGGCTTATATCCACCGGGGAGTTTTTATAAGAACTCATAAATAGGAGAAGGAGATTTTATTAAATGCACGACAATCTCGGCAGCCCGGCTGTCATGATAAAAATATTTTCTTCATAAAAATTTGTTTGTTAAAAGAAAGATTGTACTAATCCCTGTCTTTATTTTTCAAAAGATATATTGCCATGCTTATATATATTATAAATAAGAGGAATAAAAAAACAGGGGTGGATAATTGATGAATCTCCATTACATCACCCTTTAATTATTTTAATTCAGCTAGAGAAGGATGAAATATACACAATAATATAATTATTATTGGTAGTGATACTAAAAAAGCTCTAAGGGGATTTATATAATGGATCCTGATTACGGTAAAGAGGATTAGATTGAAGACACAGGACCAAAAAATATTCCAGCCATTTTCATATATAAACAGCCCTTTTTTATAGAAAAGATACTCAATAATTGTAAAGAAAGCTATCCATATTATTATGTACATATATTGTTTTTTTTCTTTTGGATAGTATCTTAAATAGATCATAATTACGACAGGTATAATGATGAGAGTAAATGTAATATCTATTATTGTATGGTTTATCCAGTCAATTGTTATAGCTCTGTATTTCCAAAGAGAGTGGTTGTAGAAAATAAAATTATAAAGCAGATTACAGATAATATAGTATTGAACAGTAGGATAATATGATTTCCAATTTTTCCAATCAACAAAAAAATAGGCAAATATGATGTAAACAGCTACAACTAGTATTAGAAACATTTAATCAGCCTTTCTCATTTCATGAACCTATATTTGTTAACATAAATTAAAAATTATTATGGCGAAAAACCTTAAATATATTACTTGCTATATGTTCTGAAAAATTTAAGCTGGAATAGATGAATGAAAATAATAATGGATAAGAAAAAGCTGAGTACTAGTAATTCCGATTATTATGATGAAAATATCCTGATGCTATAGAAGCATAATCGAAAAGAAGACAGAAAATACTCCAGCAAATAATATAAAAAGATTGATTGAATAATGATTTTTTAAAAGGATAAAAGTTCATAAACAGCACACCTGATGAAGGAAAGAGAATTAAAACAACTAAAGAGCTTTCAAGCTGAATACCAGGTGTGAAATAACCGTAAAAATGATATTTGAGACTCAATACTATATCTGTGCAAAGCCCTAAGATTATGGAAAATAACGCAATTACATATAATTCAGATTTAGGAAGTTTTTTTGGAACGACTGAAACCGCAGCAATAATAATGCGGCAGAGCAAATTAAGAAAATCATAGCCGGCATCTTCCTTCGCAGTAAATGTATAGTTCCGGTTAAATAGTATGCCCTTAAATTGGAGGATTATGATTGGGATTAACAGCTTGGCATTTAACAGCCAAGCTGTATTTATATTTAAAATGAGCATACTTAATGCAGGCCTCTATTAAGAAATAAGAAATATCAATTGCTTATATGAATGAAAGAGTTAAAAAGAAAATCTCATTGTTATATTTGAGCTGCTAAAACAGAAAAACGCCCGAAAAAGGCGTCCTGTTAATTGTTTTTATTCACTTTCCCATTGTTGCCTTTATCAAGGCCAGTAGCATTATTAATCACTTGTGCCACCAGGTTTAAACCTTGATCCGTTACGTTCATGGAATCAGATTTTTGCCCAATATCTTTAGATTTTTCTTGTTCCTTCATTATAATTGCCCCCTGAAATATAGAATTTGGAGTAAATGAAAAAATATTCGAAAGAAATTCAAATAATCATTATAAATTCCTCTATAAAAATTAGACCAATGGGCATCCCGAGGAGGGGAGGTTACTGATACTAAGTAGTAATGTACCCGGATTACAAGCCGAATCTTACTTTTTATATAGTAATCTACACTGTTTTGTTCCTTCTATGAAAGACTCTGTTTCATTTGTATTTAAAATAAAAGAAATCTTCCTCATTGAACAGATTAGAAAAAAGGTTGTCTGCTGTCATAATTGGGAAATAGATAAGGTATAGATATCGTTTCTTAAAGGAAAAAGGGAGTGGAATACTATGTCAAATATAAATCAAATGCCTCATGAAGAAGGGATCGATCATAGTTTAAGTCTTATAAGAGAAGGATATATGTACATTTTAAACCGGTGCCACGGTTTTCAATCGAATATTTTTGAAACTCGTTTACTTGGAAAGAAAGTTATTTGTATGAGAGGAAGCGAGGCGGCAGAGGTTTTTTATGATACGGAAAAATTTAAACGGGAAAATGCTGCACCAAATCGAGTCATACAAACGTTATTTGGGAAAAATGGTGTCCAGACATTAGATGGAGAGAGCCATAAACACCGTAAGGAAATGTTCATGTCCATCATGTCTCCTGAAGAACTTGAAAAACTGACTGGAATTATTGAAGAACAGTGGGAGTCAGCAGTGAATAAATGGGAGGGGATGGAAGAAGTTGTTTTGTATGAAGAAGTGAAAGAAATCTTGTGCAGGTCAGCCTGCCAATGGGCTGGCGTGCCCGTGGAAGAAGATAAGATTAAAGGATTGACAAAGGATTTAGGAGTGATGTTTGAGTCGGTAGCTGTAATTGGACCGAAGCATTGGATGGGAAGAAATGCGAGAAATCAAGCGGAGAAGTGGATGGAAGAGATTATCGATAAAGTTCGTGAAGGAAAAGAGAACCCGCCTCAACATTCTGTATTATATAGATTTGCCTGGCATCGTGATCTAAAAGGAAATCTTTTGGATCCAGAAGTTGCCGCTGTAGAGGTAATAAATATTTTAAGACCTATTGTAGCAGTGGCTATATATATCAACTTTATTGCATTGGCAGTACATCATTACCCGGAGGAAAAAAAGAAGCTTAATTCCAGTGATGAAAAATATACTCATATGTTTGTACAGGAAGTTCGCCGCTTTTATCCGTTTTTCCCATTTGTTGCAGCAGTGGTAAAAGAGGATTTCACTTGGAAAGGCTATTACTTTGAGGAAGGTACTTTAACTTTTCTGGATATTTACGGAACAAATCATGATCCAGAAAATTGGGAAAATCCGGAGCTTTTTAGTCCTCTTCGATTTATGGAACGGAAGGAAAGTCTTTATGACTTTATTCCACAGGGTGGCGGTGATTACTTTATGGGACATCGATGTGCAGGCGAGTGGATTACTATTGAAATAATGAAGATAAGTGCTGATTATCTGGCAAATCTGATAGAGTATGAAATTCCTGACCAGGATTTAAGTTTTAGTATGGTTAGTATACCGAGTATCCCACATAGTAAAATAGTGATCAAAAATGTTAAACGAAGAACATAATTTTGTTGAAAGTAACAGTATATCTTCGCTTAATCCATTCTAATACTATGTATAAAAATTAATTCTTTGAAGAAATTTAGAAAGAGAATGGATTAGGGGGGCGGTTTTAAATGAATTATGAGGAGTACTGGGAAAAGATATATGAAAAACGTGATGAATTAAACTCGTTGTTTTCTGCTTACTGGGATCAATATTCCAGTTTAGGGAACTGGCAGTTCTGGGTGGTACTGTTCCTCTTCATTTTTCCTCTCGTTTTGCTTTATTTTAAAATTGACAGAACAAGAGTATTTGAAATACTTTTCTTTGGATATACAGTTCATTTACTATGGGCATATACTGATATAGCACTTGGAAGGAGCGGTTATTTCGTTCATACGTATTTTTTAATGCCTATTTTCCCGAATGCCTCCAATATGACTGCTTCTGTACTTCCAGTCAGCTTTTTGCTGCTGTATCAATATTGTACAAATCATAAGAAGAATTTCTACTTATACACAATTATTTTAAGCGCTGTCTTTGCCTTTGGATTTGCTTCTATTGAGGAATATTTTGGTCTAGTGAATTTTAGGAGAGGGATGAATCAGTTTTATCTTTTTCTTATAGATGTAGGAGCAGCATTTATTTCTTACTGGTTTACAAATTTAATTTTAAAATGTAAGAAATGAAATAAAAAGAAAATAGTATCTATATACAGAAAATATGCTGAAAAAGGCATGGAAACTAATTTTAAGAATGGAAGAAGTAAAGGCATGAGAGTTCTTATTCGTTTAATTCGTTCTTCATTTATTATATAATTGCTTGCGGGAAGAAAAATCAGCAAAATAAAAAGACCTGTTTTAGGTCGAAGAAGATTCGTAAAAGAAATCTTTTATCTCTTTTAAAGCCATCTGTACTTAAAGCAATTAAAATTAGTTCGCGCCACTCTTTATCTGACATTATCTCTTTTATTTTATCTAAGTTGTCCATAGAAACCCCTTTAGCAGAGATAGAATTTTATGATAGATATTTTTCATTATAATTCATTGCATATAGATTAGGAGAATTGTTTACTTAAATTAACATAATTGTAAGGAATGAAATATTTCAATATATCCTAGTTGAAATTTGATTGATAAGATGGTGATCTAGCCAGCTTATATGATCTTTCATTCTGTTTAATATTTGCTAATTTAGCAAATATTTTAAAAAAGAACTGTATCTCTTTTTTTGTTGTGATAGAATAGTCCTATCTTTTATTATTAGTAGCGGCAAGTCTTTACAGCTCTATTGGTGGCATACTTTATACAGATTGGAGTAGAAATGAGTAAGAAAAGAAAAGTATTTATCATTTTTTTAATTTCAAGTTTATTATGGATTTTTAGCACTAATTATGTATTAAGTTTATTCGACCTTGATTATGAACAATTGTTCTTTTTGGAACAATGGAAAGATTTTATTTTTGTCTTACTATGCTCTATTTATTTTTATTTTTTTATAGTGAAAAGAGAAGGTATCGAATATATTGTGAAACAGAAGCAGCAGGAAAAATTAGAAACATTAACGAATGCTATGGTTGATTTCGTCGTCTTTAAGGACGGGGAAGGAAAATGGATTCAGACAAATGAATTTGCCCGAAAACTCTTCCAGGTAGAGAATATTAAGCATATTGGGAAAACCAATTTAGAGATTGCTGAATACATTCCGACTTACCGAGAGACACTTGAAATTTGTCAAAAAGCTGATGAAGAGGCATGGAGTGAAAATAGGGTACACAGACATATTGAAGTTATTCCAATGCCTGATGGAAGCAATAAATTATTTGATACAGTAAAAATTCCTACCTTTAATGAAGACGGCTCCCGTAAAGAATTAGTCGGCCTGGGACGGGATATTACAGATAAAGTTGCTGCTGAAAAGAAGCTTGCAGAAAGTGAACAACGTTATAAATCATTATTTGAATATAATCCTGAGCTCGTTTATATGATCGATCTTAACGGAAGACTGACAAATGTTAATTCAAATTTACATAAACTGACTGGTTATACTTCGGCTGAGTATATGAACGAATCAATTTTGCCGATTATTGCGAAGAAAGACCGCCCAAAAGTGAAAAAAGCCTTTATTGAGGCTATAAAACATAAAAGATCATGGATGAATAATGAAATTGAGCTTATTACAAAAGATAAAAGCAGAAAAATTGTAAGATGTACAGCTGTACCAATGATTATTAATGAACAAATAGTCGGTTTGATCGGCTATGCAATTGATATAACGAAAGAAAAAGAGACAGAAGAAATTCTCAGGAGAACAGAGAAGCTGTCAGTAGTTGGTGAGCTGGCTGCAGGCGTGGCGCATGAAATCAGGAATCCGCTCACATCATTAATTGGATTTGTACAAATGCTGCAGCAGTCGGGAAAAGAATCAGATCAGTTTTATTATAAAATTATGCTTGATGAACTGGATCGTATTAATGATATTGCAAGTGAACTATTAGCACTTGCTAAGCCTCAGAAAATTAAGTTTGAGAAAAAAGATTTAAATGATATTTTCTCCAGTGTCATTTCCCTATTTGATACACAAGTAAATTCATTAGGAATTCAATTAAAGCTTGACGCCGCTGAAAGTATTCCCCTTATTTACTGTGAGCCAAATCAGTTAAAACAGCTTTTTATTAATATTATTAAAAACTCAATTGAAGCTTCGGCGCACAAGATTGAAATAACATTATCCAAACCGGACAATAAGTATATTTCTATAAAAGTAGAAGATGATGGCTGCGGAATAGAAGAAAGCAGGCTAAAGCATTTAGGAGAACCGTTCTACTCCTCAAAGGAAAAGGGAACAGGTCTCGGTCTTACTGTAAGCCACCGGATTGTTGACTCCCATAAAGGAGAAATTTTCTATCACAGTAAAGTGGGCAATGGAACGATTGTTCATATTATTTTACCAATCCAAAATTAAAATAAAAGATTTGCCTCTCGTTTTACCGAAAGGCGAGTCTTTTTTATCCCAGCCTTAACGGGCAGTAAG